>CAINDV010000412.1 GCA_903847485.1 uncultured Verrucomicrobiota bacterium | reverse complement strand
GCCTGTCGTGGTAGGGCGAGGCTCCTGCCGAGCCTCAACGGCAGCGGCAATGATCCTCCGAACGGCTCGGCAGGAGCCTCGCCCTACCACGACAGGCGTTTTCATACAGGCTCTAAGACTTTTCAGGTTCGGCCGGGCATGAGAAAGCCAGCAGAGCTATGAGTAAAATCAAACGGAAACGTTACAGCGGTGCCTTCAAAGCCAAAGTCGGACTGGACGCTTTGATCGGCCTCAAAACGGTCGGGCAGATTGCCCGGGAGTACCTACCGCCTTTCAGGAACCAGCGCCTGCCGGCCCAGCCACCAAGGGGCTTTCCCGCCGGGAACACGAGATTCTGGAGCTGCTGCTGCGCGGCTTTGCCAACAAGAAGATCGCAGCCCAACTGTTCATCAGCGTGCCGACCGTCAAAGTGCATCTCCGCTACATCTACGAGAAGCTGCATGTGCGCTGCCGCACCGATGTGCTGGTCAAGTTCCGGGATGCTGGCCCGCCGCCGAGTAGCCGCCAACAGTAGTCGCCGCCGGCGGGGTGACTTGGCTGCGGAGTAACTCCTGACTGCCCCCTACGGTGTGACGCCCAGAGCCGGCTTGTCGAACTTCACGCCCTTGCGGACGGCGTGGTCCACCATCTCCGCGACGTAGCGGCGGCGTTCGGCGAGCGGCAGGAAATTCACGCGCGCCAACTCTTCGCCAAAGGCGCGGACGTGGAAATCGTAGATCGCCTGCCGCAATCTCCGGCGCACGGCGGGTGACCACGCCTTGGTTTTCAATTCGGCTTTCTTCATGCCGCTGCAACCCTAGCGTTTTCGCGCACGTCCGGCAACCACGCCAGAGCGGAAGGATGCACCATCTGGGCCAGCGCGTCGCGCGCCTCGGCAATCATGCGCTCCACGCCGTAATCCTGCAGAGGGTTCACGGCCAGGTGGTTCTCGGCGCAGCGGACACGGAGTTCGTGCTGGGCGGGCAGGGCGGTGCCGGCGGGCAGCCGGGACTATTTCACCGCCAGCAGGTAGGGCCGCACCGCCCGTTCGTAGATGTACAGGCGTACCCGGTCGAGCTCGTGCCAGAATTGAATCTCGGCATGCAGCGCGGCGTGCAACCGGGAGTCGTTGGTCGCAGCCAGTTCGAGGAGGGGGCGCTAGCGCAGCAACTCGCCCGGTGCCGATTCCGCCCGGCCGAAGGTGCGAAGCAGACCCTCATCATAGATGTGCAACCAACCGCACGCATCCCGCCCCTCCAGCATCTGAGACCCCAACGCCGTCACGAACGGCCAATCCTTCTCCCGGTTGGTGCGCTTCATCTCTGCCACCGTATGCGGACCGGCATAGAAGCCCTGGAGTTCCGCTTCCCAAGGCGAACTGCCCCGCGGCGCGACGCCGAACACATCCAGATACGCCTCTGCGCCCGCCGCGTCCCACACGAAGTGGCTGGTCCACCCGCCACGCAGCCAGCGCGCATCCAAGGGCGGCGTGAGATGTCCTCGGTAGCGGGGCAGTTGACCGTGCAGACGCGCTTCCCCCAGCAGGTCCAGCAACTTCCCGGCGGCAGCGGGCGCACACAGCAGATCGCAGTCTTTCGTCGCCTCCGCCACGCCGAACGCCACGCACGCCATACCGCTGGTGATGGCGCAGGCAATCCCCCCGGCGGCGGGCGCGGGCCACGAGGCCCTCGTAAAATTGTTCCAGTTCGGTGTAACTCAACGGCATGGCTTTGATCTACCGCGTCGCGCCAGCCGGGTCGAGGCCAATTCTTAGGCGGCCTGACGCCCGGTCGCGTGCGGGCACACGGCCTACCCCGAACTCCGAAGCGGAAATGGCTTCGAGTAGTGGGACCGACTTCCAGCCGGCCATTGGCAGTGCGCCCTTCGGAAAAACCTTCCGCGTTGCTGAACGCTCAACTGGACAGGCAGGATGCCTGTCCCACTACTGTTCGCCGCCCGCCTACTTGGAGTTCGGGCCTACAGTTCAAACGGAACTGCCGCTGGAACATGACTTTCACGAATCAGACCGGGGATTACATGCTCCTGGACAACGGTGCCAGCAGTTCCTGGATGGTGCTCCTGGGAAATGTCACCAACAGCAGCCGCTTCGGGACCAACACCGTGAGCATCTCACTGGACCAACTCGGTCTGGCCAACACTGTCAGCGGTGCCGCCACCGACATACGGACGTTCAATGTGACCACGGGAGTCCGGGCTTCTCGGGCGGGCTGCAGATATTGGACGGCACGCTGGTTCTGAGAAGAGTGGGGGCTAATTCGCTCATCACTAATTGCCAGCATCGTCTGGGATTTCCAAGGCTCCCAGTTTCGCAACCTGGAGGTTGCCGGGACTGGCTCGATTACCAAGACCAACACGGGTGCTTTGCTGCTTTACGCGCCGGCCAGCGCCAGTTCATTGCTCGTGGCGGGCGGCTACCTGGGCGGCGTCGGCCCGATTAGTGCGCCAGTGACAGTGGGCGGCGCTGGGATTCTGTCACCAGGAACCAATCAGATCGTGGGCACGCTGGCAATCAATGGGAACCTCACTCTCCAAGACACAGTGCAGATAGACGTGAACAAGGATTTGGTGGGTGAGACCAACGACCTGGTGACGGGTGTTCAGACGCTCGCTTACGGCGGCAGTTTGGTGGTGAACAACCTCGGAACGAACGCGCTGATGCTGGGTGCCACCTTCCAACTCTTCAGCGCAGTGAGTGCGGCGGGCAACTTCATCAGCATTACCCTGGCACCGGGCGCGGGCCTGAGCTGGAGTTTCAATGCGGGCAGCGGAGTACTGAGCGTGGTGACGGGTATCGCGACCACCCCGACCAACATCACCTTCTCCCTAAATGGCTGCAATACGTTGGAACTAGCTTGGCCGGAGTCGCATTTGGTGTGGATTGTGTAGTCCAACGCGGCTAGTGTGGTGGACACAAACCTCTGGTTTGACATCGCCGGCTCGCAAACCGCGACGAACCTGAGCAGCGCGATCAACCCGCCGCTGACGAACGTCTTCTACCGGCTGCGGGTGCCGTGAGGGATGGAAACAGTTTGGTGCCGGGTGGGTTCCCGTCACCGGAGCTGGGAGGCGGGTGCGGCGAGCGTATCGCCGTTTCCTCCCGGTGGTGGTTGAGTGAGAGTTGGGTGGGTTGAGGACAGTCCTGGCGGGGGGCGTGCGTGTCAACGCCGCACCCGCCCGGACCAATCCGCAACGCAAGCCGAAACGCTGAAACAGAACATAAGAAAGCCCATGAAGCAGATACAGACAATCGAAGGCAGACGGGGACGCAGGCGGTTATGTTATGCGTTCACCTTGATTGAGTTGCTGGTGGTGATTGCAATCATCGCCATCCTTGCTGGCCTGCTGTTGCCGGCGCTGAGCAAGGCCAAGCAAAAGGCGCACGCCATTAACTGCGTGTCTAACTTGAAGCAATGGGGCATCAATTGGTATCTCTACACCGACGATCACCAAGGCTCGTTCAGCCCGGGCAATACCGTGACGTGGGGCCGGGGTGAGTGGGTGGTGACACTTCAGTCTTACTACGGCAAAAAACCCTACTTGCTACTGTGCCCGGTGGCGACGATGCGGCGCGGACCTGGCACGCAAGAAGTCCGCGTGCCGGTGAACTCACCGACGGCGGTGGACAATGGCGGCCCGACCACGGCAGTGGAGTTCCCGGTGGTGGATGCAACCCTTCCGCCAACCGCCGTCAACAAGAACCTCATCGCCAGTTACGGTGAGAACAACTGGGTTTACAATCCGCCGCCGAATGTGGCGGACATCCAGGGCCGCGCCACCAGCAAGAACTGGCGGAAGATCCACGCGCCGCCGCACCCGACCGAGACGCCGCTCTTCGCCGACTGCATGTGGCGCGGGGGCGGGCCGGACCTGACCGGCAACGACGGTGCGCGTCCGGCGTTCAACGGCGAGTACTCGGGGGCCGGCTACGAGTTCAAACACTTTGCCATACAGCGACACGGCAAGGGGATTAACTTGGTGACCTTCGACGGCTCGGTCCGCTCGCGGCGTACGCGCGACCTGTGGCGGCTATACTGGCACAACCAGTTCGACATCACCTGGGCCGACCGGCAGGGGCCTAGCTTCTTTCCGGCTTGGATGCCGTGAAAGCCCGCACCCGCCCGGGCTAAGCCGTAACTAGGCAGAGGACCAACCACGGATTTCACGGAGGACACGGATGGGAAGGGGCGGAACGGTGGTTGTTTCCGATCTGGTTGAGTCATGAGTTGGAAGAAGTGTGGTTCTTTTCACCACGCCCAGCTTCGTTGTTGCGGGCGACTCTCCTACCATCCTCCTGATTCTCGCCGACGACCCGGGCTGCGTGGACATCGGCCCGTTCGGCTCGAAGCTGAATCGCACGCCGAACCTCGACCGCATGGCGCAGGAGGGCATGAAGCTGACCTCCTTCTACGCCGCGCCGGTCTGTACGCCATCCTGCGCCCAGGTGCTCACCGGTTGCTATGCCAAGCGCGTGTCACTGCCCTAAGCCGGAACTATGCAGACGAAAGACCCGCCCACGAACCGCCGAGACATAGCGCGGCCAAGCCGCAACCAAACAGCCGGGCCACGCGATTCAACGCCGAGGCCGCAGAGGAAAAGCTTTCTCTGCGGGACTCCGCGCCAACCTTTGCGTCCTCTGCGTGAAAGAAATCATCGCAGAACGCGACGAAGTTGGCAGATAGCACTGCGAAGAACGCAGAGACATCCTTGCTGCTAATCTCTGTGCGTTCTTCGCGTCTCTGCGGTTTACTCGGCCCTGCCTTTTGGCTGCGGCTTGGCCGCGCTATGTCCTCTGCGTTAAAGAAAGCTTCGCAGAACGCGACGAAGTTGGTAGATAGCACTGCGAAGGACGCAGAGAAGTGCTTTCATGGTGATGACCGGCACGCGGTTGAAGTTTGAGACAAACGAGCGGTTATCACTCACCAGACTAGCGCTCCGGAATGGCGTCGAAGACGAGTACTTCAAAGGGCTCGATCGTCGCCGTCTGCGGGGTGCCGGCGCTTAGTTTGAGAGTCTGTAGGCGCTGGTCCCTGTAAGGGGAGCGCAGGGTGTAGGATTGGGCGGCGCTGGCGGGTAATTCAAAGACTCTGGCGGCGTCGAGCGCGATGGTGCGCGGTTGGTCGTCCGGATTGCGCACCATAAGTGTGCCCTGGCGTAGGTTCCAGGCGGCGTAGCCATAAGGTTCGAGTTTCAGCGGGTCACCGCCGACCCAGTGGGCATCGCGCAGGACGTCGGCGTTAACGTGTGCCCATTGGGCGGACTCGGCGACGCGGTCCCAGGCGTCGGATGTCATCATCGAAGGAGTTAGATAAAGCTCCTGGAGCATAGCTCCGTTGGCAAAATAGGAGCGCGCTTCGTTCTTCAGATTGGGGCCGCTTTTGCCAACCTTGTCGCCCTGGAAGGCGCGGCCATGGACGATGCCGTGGTGCATGGCGGAGTTCAACGGATAGAGCGGTGACATTTCCACGAAGTAACGCCGACAGTAGCCATCGCGGAAGGTGAGCCACTGCTCGCGGTCGTCGCCTTTGCCCGCCCAGCCGACATCGGCGCTGCCCATGCGCCAAGTCGTGTCCACGTGATTCAGCCAAAAGGGCGAGGGCCAGGTGCCGACGGTGACGTTGATGAAAACATCTGGGTTTTGGAGGCGCAACTTTTGCGCGACGTCGAGCAGGGCCATGAAGTGCGGACTTACCCCTTCCCCGGCGCGGTCCCACTTAAAGGCGTTCACCCCGCCCTCCCGCATAAGTTGGAGGCAGCGGGCCTCGAACCACTGCCGGTAGCGCGGATACGAAAGGTCGAATTCGCCCGTCTTCGGGATAAGTCCCATCCGGCGGGCATGAGCGGTGCGTTCCTTGTCGCCGCCGTAGCCGCCGAGTGGTGAGATCCAGATACCAAGGTGCGCGCCCAAGCGGTCCATCTTAGCTTTAAGCCCAGCGAAGCCCTGCGGAAAGCGCTGTAGATTCTCCACCCAAAGACCCTTCTCCGGGTCATCCCAGCCGTCGTCGGCGAGATAGGACTGCACGGGCACACCGCGCTTCTTCACCAACTCGTCGTCGAAGCGCTGCGCCACGTCCATGATCTTATCCTCATTTAGTTCGTAGCCGAGGTCATACCAGCAGTTGTAGTGCAGAAAGGGCTGCGAGGCGCGGGCGCGTTCCCGTTCGAGATAGTAAAGAAACGCACGCCTAAGTTGTCCCTCGGGGGCGACGCCAATGACGGCCCCAAAGCGGTAGGTTTGCTGCGGCGAGAGTTCAAGCGTGCAGGCAAAGCCAATGCGGGCGCCTTCCTCGTCCACGAGATTGCGGGACCCGGGCATTTCCACACCAAGGAAAAGACCACCGCCGGTGACGGGGCAGCCGGGCGAAGTTCCGATCGTCCGCGCCTCTGCCACGCGCAAGTCCGCCAGTTCCACGCCGTATAGGAAGGTGCTCTTATCCGGTGAGGTAAGTTCCACCGTCTGGCGGAGGTAGCTGGAACCGTCGCGCAACTCTGCCCGCCAAAGCACACGCAGGCCACTCGCCGAGACCAACGTAGCCTCCAGTGCCACGCCGGGAATACTGTCGGCCACGCGCCGCGTCTTATCCGTCAGCAGGGCCGGGACCATCTTAGGCGCATCGACGAGTTGGAACGCCGACGCCGCGAGGTCGCCGCTGGGATAAGTGCCGATTTTAAGTGCAAGGATCTGTTCGCCGGCCCCCGTCGTGATATTGAAGACACCGCTCTTTTCGCGTAGGCCGACAAGCACGAAGCGCGTGCCCTCTTCCCAGACTAAGGCGATCGCGGGCGACCACGAGAGCCCCGTGTCAGTTCCTTTATTGATGCGGGCGGAGAGGCGCTTCGTGCCAGTCGCGAAGGGAAACTCGGTCGTCGCCGCCCTATGTGCCGCCGTCTTGAAAGCGAAGTAGTTAGTGCCCGGGGCCATTGGCGCTGGGCGGATATCATAGACCCAGCTCTCGCCGAGTTCACCCTGATCGCCGCTGTGATCCCGTGCTTCCGCCTTCAAATTCATCTTACCTACGCGGACCAGCTTCGGTTCGCCGGGAAAATCCGCGCGCGAAAACGACGCCATTTCACTAAACATCCGACCGTCCTGCCCAGCCAGCACCACGACTCGATCCGCATCCAGACGGATTGCCACCGCCAGACTTCCGTCGCCCGCGTCCGCCGGCTTAGTGGTAAGCCGGAAGAGTTCCGCGCCGCGCTGATCCAATCGCTCGCCGGTAAGTTTGTTCACCACGAGCGTAGGATGGATGCTGTCCGTGCGCACCTCCCACGTCGCCGCGAGCACTTGGTTCTCGAGGGTAAGGACGCCATCTTTCACACTGGCCATCGCCTTCCCAGGTTCGCGACCGGGGAACTCCACGCCCACAGCGATGGCGGGAGGGAGAGCGACCAGCGAGAACGCGATGAGGAATGCGGTGATGGCGCAAGTGTGCATCGGTGCAGACTCTGCCACGCGAAGCTGCGATTGCCGAGCCGGTGCCACGGGCACCGCGGTTAGTGCGAGAGACGAGATGAGTTTGTTCATGCTGCCAGGTTAGTAAGCCAGATCAGAAGACGGTTGCGTCAGTCTAAATTCGGAAAAACCGCACCGACACCGCACAAGTAAAGCCGCCGCCACTTATTCACGGGAGTGAGTGTCTCCAATTCAGTGCCTGCTTGGAAAGTCGCTTAGTCACCTCGGGATTGGTCATGGCAAGATCCTTCTCCTCCTTCGGATCGGATGCCAGGTCATACAACTGCGCGCCCGAACCGTCGGCGTGGATTAGCAGTTTCCAGTTACCATCGCGAACGGCGACGTTCGGGCTGCGGTCTTCGGGTGGTTTGGGATACGCGAAGGAGTTAGTGTTCCGACCGTATTCCCAATACACCGGCTTGGTCCGCATAGGCGTGCCACCGGTGAACGCGGCGCTCAAATCCTCGCCGTCGAGTTTAGCCGCCACTTCGCTGGGAATGGAGGCTCGGGCAACCTTGCAGAACGAAGGCAGCAAGTCCACGGCAGTCAGCACTGTGCGCTCGTTCAAGCGGTCCGCCGGAGCGTGGCCCGGCCACCAAACCAACAGTGGTTCGCGGATGCCGCCTTCATAGAGACTGAGCTTCGACCCGCGCAAACCCGCGGTGCGCCGGTGTTCATAAGTCGGCAGCGGGCCATTGTCGCCGGTGAATAGAACCAGCGTATTCGTCGCGAGGCCGAGTTGCTTGAGACCGTCGAGCAGGCGGCCCATCTGCCGGTCGTATTCCTCTAGCACGCCTTTGAAGTTAGGCTCCCCGCTGGTGTTGTTACCGGCGCTGTGCTTCGCCTTCAGCGCCGGGCTGGGAACGAACGGCGTGTGCGTGTCGTCGGGCCAGAGATTGACATAGCAAGGCTGGCCCGGATGCCGGCGCAGAAAATCGAGTGTCTTATCCACGAAGAACGCGGTGCGGTCCCAGCGCTTGACCTTGTCCTGGGCCGACCAGATCCAGTTGGTCGCGGTAATGTCGGGATGCGGATTCGGGCTTTCCCAGGTGCTAACACATTCGTCGAAGCCATAGTTAAGAATGGACGGCGCATTGGTCACGTCGCGCCCGCCGCCCATGTGCCACTTACCGATGTGCGCCGTAGCATAGCCGCTGGCTTTGAGCAACCGTGCGAGTGACGGTGCCTGAGGATCAAGAAAGTCCGCCTGCCCACACTCGGCGTTGCCCTGGCGCGTCTGGAGGTAACTGGTGATGCGCCATTGCGCCGGGAACATTCCCGTGGTGCAACCGGTGCGTGAGGGCGAGCAGATCGGCGATGCGACATAGAACTGCGTGAAGCGAATCCCTTCGCGCGCCATGCGGTCCAGGTTAGGCGTCGGGACGAACGTGCCGCCGTAGCTCCCTAGGTCGCCATAGCCGAAGTCATCGGTAAGCACAAAGATGATGTTAGGCCGCTCCGCTCGCACCTCGCCGGAGGCGGCGATAAGCGTGAGCATGGCTAAGCCGTGCGACATGCAAATGCGACGCCGCCAGGCAGAACGGGCGGCCCCAAGGGCTTGCCACCAACAAAGAATCAGGATTAACCCACACATGTTTTTCATTTGATCAATAGGTTCAAGGTTTCGTGCTGGTCAGCCATTCCAGGGTGACACGCGCGAAGACCAGGTTCTCATAGGGGCTTTCAGCCCCCGCCTCATAGAGTATTCCAATGGAACCGTCGGGCATCTTAACCAAACACGAATAGGCGCTGGGACGCGGGTCGAGTAGCCGGCTCACTGGCCAGGTCTGCCCTTCGTCGAAGCTCGCCCGCAACGTCAGGCGCTCGCGCTTGGTACTCGCGGGATTGGCGAACAGAATAACACCTCGGCGATCGGAGGCCGGCCAGGAATGGCGACGAATGCTGGCCTGGCAGATGGGTTCAATCAGTTCCGGCACATGGCGCTGATCGGACCAGGTCAGGCCGCCGTCAGCACTGACTGCCTGCTGCCGCGTGCGCTCGGAGGGGACGTAGTTACGCATGTTGAGCAGAAGCCGGCTGCCCGTCAGTTCGACCACTTCGCATTCATTCACCCGATCCTGCGGAGTCGAACCGCCCAGCTTCCACGTCTGGCCGTGGTCATCCGAGTAGATGATGTGGGAGTAATAAAGCTTCGTGCCCGCCTCGATGTGATCGCAGGGAACTAACAAACGGCCTTTCTGCCATCCGTGCTCGATCTGAATGCCGGCTCCCGGCCCGGTGGCATACCAGGTCCAGTTGGTACGTTTCACGTCCGAAGTAATCTCTCGCGGCGTGCTCCAGGTGACTCCGTCATCCGATGAACTAGTGACAAAGACATGGCGGGTGTCACGGCTCTCTTGCGCGATGATCTTCGACTCAACGTCATCGCCGCGGTTCCACGTCAGAAGCAGCCAGATAATGCCGGTGTTCTGGTCTAGCACCGGACACGGATTGCCGCAGGTATTGGGGCCGTCATCCCACACCTTTTGCACCAACTGCCAAGTCCTGCCTTGGTCGGCACTGCGCTTGAGGATCAAATCAACGTCACCGGCATCGCCGCGGCCGCCTTTTCTGCCCTCGGCAAAGGCCAGCAAAGTGCCGCGGGTACTAACCACCAGCGCAGGGATGCGATAGGTGTGATAGTCGCCTTGACCGGAGACGAAGGCGTTAGTTGCCGCGACCAACCCTGCGGAGTCTGCGGCCCCGGCTGTCCACGAGGCCAACAGGGTCAGGAGCAGCACTGTCAATAAGTTGTAAAAGCGATGCAGAAGCATAGGGCAATCATAGTTTATCTGGGCGGGGTCGCAGGGATGATCCTTCTCATTCGGCAACTACTTTCACGTTCTCCACCTTCCCCGCGAGCGGGTTCGGCGCGGTGTAATCCCCCACCGCAGTCCGAGTGTCTTCCCCAATGCTGAGGTCGTCCTGTGGCTGCGTGGGAATCAAGCCGGATGCCTTGCCGCTCGCCGCCTCCCGGCCATTGATAGCGAGGTGCATTGTGCCGTCCTTCTCCAGTGTGGCTTCCAATGTGAACCTACCCGCCGACACTTCGGGAGCTTTCACCGAGAATAACTGCCCGGAGATCCGGACGCTGAACACTGGCCGCCCATCTTCAAGATGCAGCGCATAACCGTGCTGCCGGCCACCCTGGGCGAGAATGACTCCGGCGCGTGACTCCGACTGAACCTCGCAGCGAATCCGGAGCGGGCGGTTGGCAATCTGCGGCGTCGCCGGCGCAGTCTTCTGTCCGCCAGCGGAAGGTGCCGGGGCGGTGGTGCCCACCAATAGGTTGCGCTCGACATTCACATGGCAACGCTTCGCCCAAACCTCCCATTGCTGAATCAACTCCTGCGCCTTGGCCGGCTGGTTAGTGATAAGGTTGTTCATCTCGGTAGGATCGGCCTCGAGGTCGTAGAGTTCCCAAGCGTCACCGGAGAGTGAAACCAACTTCCACTGCCCGTCGCGGACGGCCCGACTGCCCTCGTGCTCCCAGTAAAGCAGACGCGGAGAGGGGAGACGCGGAGACGCGGAGAAGAGGGGCGCGAGGCTGCGGCCTTCCATCGGCTGAATCTTCACGCCATTGCGCTCGTTGGGATACTTCGAGCCGGCGACTTCCACGAGTGTCGGCATAATGTCAATGATATGTCCCGGCTCTGCGACAAACCGGCCTTTCCGCGTCTCCGCGTCTCCCCTCTCCGCGTCTTTCCCCAACCCAGCCGGCCAGTGAACAATCAGCGGCGTGCGGATGCCACCCTCATGGCTGAAATGCTTGTAGAGCCGCCATGGAGTGTTACCCGCGTTCGCCCAGGCACTGCCATAGCTGATGTAACTGCCCGGCCCACCAACCTTCTTCAAGTCATCGCCGGTGTGCAGAATGTTCTTCGGACTGCTGCTGACATCAAAGCCCAGCGGATCCCATTCCCAGCAAGCGCCGTTGTCGCTGAGGAAGAGGATGAGTGTGTTATCGAGTTGACCGTGTTGTTTGAGGTCACTAACCACGCGGCCTACGGCGACATCCAGGCGATCCACCATTGCCGCATATACCGCCATGCGCCGCGCGAGGTCGCGGCGACGATCTTCCGGCAGCGAACTCCACGCCGGGTTGTCCTTACCCGCGTAAGGCGATGGCTTCGCGTGAGACTTGGGCGGCACGCCACTGCGCGGCGTGAGTGTCAGATCCTTTGGCACCAAGCCAAGCGCCTTCTGCCGCAACAGTCGCGCCTCACGAATCGCATCCCAGCCCTGCTCGAAATACATCGCCTCGTATTTCGCAATGTCCGACTCGTGGGCATGCAGCGGAAAGTGCGGCGCGTTGAAGGCGAGATAGAGGAAGAATGGTTTGCTCTCCTTCCGCGCCGCGCCGATGAAGTCGAGCGCGTAGTCCGCGAACGCATCGGTTGAGTAGAACGTGCCGGGCTGGGCGTCCTTGGCTGACGTATAGGCGCGCGGCGTCCGTCCCTCGGGCCAGCGCGTGTAAAACGGTTTCTCCTCCCAGCAGGAGTTATAGCCGCCGAGCATCCCATAGAACTCATCGAAGCCGCGGTCGGTGGGTTTGACTCCCTGTTGATTGTGCAGATGCCACTTGCCGACCATGTAAGTGCGATAGCCGGCGTCGCGCAGCACCTCGGCGAGTGTCACGGTGCTCGGTTGCAGCGTGCCGCGATAGCCCGGGAACTGCGGCCCGCGGTCATTGGACATGGCACCAACGCCAGCCTGATGCGGATATAACCCGGTGAGCAGTGAAGCGCGCGTCGGACAACAGCGAGCGGAGTTATAGAACTGAGTGAACCGAAGACCGCCCTTGGCCATGGCGTCCAGATTGGGCGTCTGGATCTCGCCGCCGTAACTGCCAATGTCCGACCAGCCCAGGTCATCGGCGAGGATGAGGAGAATGTTGGGCTTGGCGGCGGGCGCGGCAGCGGTCTGGAGCGGGACCAGCGGTGCCAGCAGCAGGGTGGTGAGGATGGCGAGTGTGAGTCTCATTGTCTGTTCTTGGCCTTGTCTTTCTTAGCTGGCGGCGCTGCTTGGGCGGGTGGCGACCAAGCGGCAGGCTTGGGGTTGGCGACTGTCAAAGGCGTTGGGTCATCGTAGCGCTGCATTTCCTTTTGCAGCAAGGCCGTCAGTTCACGGAGCTTGGTGGCGTGCTCGGGTTGGGCGGCCAGGTTATTCAACTCGCGAGGATCGGCCGCCAGGTCGAAAAGCTGGGTCTGGTCCACCAACGGGTAACGGATGAGTTTCCAGCGGTCGTCGCGAATCGCGCGCTGGCCTTGCTGATAGGCGGTATAGAGCACGTTGCGGACTTTGGTGGACTTGCCTTCGATGATCGGGCGGAGACTCTTGCCCTCAGTGCCCAGAGGTGGTGTAACACCGGCGAAATCGCAGAAGGTCGGAAACAGATCCATCAGATAGACGAGCGCCTCGCTGCGACCTTTGGGAATGCCCGGTCCGGCCAGCACGAACGGGACGTGCATGCCGCCGAACTCGTAGAGGTTCTGTTTGCCGAACAACCCGTGCTCGCCCAGCGAGAGACCGTTGTCGCCGGTAAAGACGATGATGGTGTTCTTGAACTGACCGCTTTGCTTGAGCGCCTCGAAGATGCGACCGACGTGGTAATCGAGGCCAGTGACACAGGCGTAGTATTCCGCAAGCTGGCGGCGCGTATCCTCCGGCGTGCGCGGCCACGGGGCGAGCTTCTCATCGCGCACGGTCATGTCACCGTTGTCCCACGGATGCTGCGGCAGAAAGGCCGGCGAGAGCGGTAGCTTGGTGGCGTCATAGAGCTTGTGAAACTGCGGCTCGGCCACACTCGGATCGTGCGGCACCGGTGGCGCGAGATAGATATAGAACGGCTTGGACTTATCACGACTCTTGAGGAACTCGACGGCCCGGTCAGCATGGCGACGGCTGGAGAAGGCGCGGCTGGCTAGCTCGCCCGTGCCCTTGGCGTCGTCCACGATGTTAATGTCGAATGCCTGGATGCCAGCCATATACTCATTACCACTCTTGCCCATGTGCCAGGCCTCGTAACCGACAGCCTTGAGCACCGTCGGCAACGGCATCCTATTAGTGACCGGCGTTCCGCGATTGCCAATGTTAAACAGCGACCGCCCCGTAAGCATCATTGTGCGGCTCGGCAGGCACACCGCGCCGACCATGGAACCCATCGTGTAACAATGGGTGAAGGTCGTGCCGCTCTCGACGAGTGTGTCGAGGTTTGGTGTCTTGAGCGCGTCGTTGCCGAGCGCGTGCAGGCCGTCCGGCCGATGATCGTCGGCATGGATGTGGAGGATGTTCGGCGGGGCGGGCTTGCTCTCCGCCGGTGCCACAGCGACGGCGGCCAGCGCGAGCAAGGCCAGCCGACAGGCAGGCCGCAGTGTTACTCTCGGGATGCTTCTATTCATGACAGGATGCCTGCTAGACTTCGCAGAGAGTCTGGAGGTTACAGCCTTGATCACTTTCGGCGTTAGCTTGCACCTGACACCGAAGTCAACGGCCCATCGTTGGCCGCGGAACCTACACCCCAGCCAGGTACCGGCTTCCCCAGCCCGGCGGAGGCGTAACTTAGCTTCTTGCAACCTCTCATTAGCACCCGGCTTAAGCCGGGTGACCTCCGACGAGCGGCTGCCCCAGCCGTTTCAACGGCTTGGGCGCGCAAGACTCCGCCCAACCGCTGATAGACAACGTTGGGTTTGTCAGCCGCCTCGGTGAGGTGGCAGACGAGGCTGAGTGTAGCAACGAGTGCGAGCAGTGTTTTCCTAGGTTGAGTGTTAGTCCTGGTGTTCAGGGCATGTCAGTTGGTAAAGATGCAAAGCGACTCTTGATTACTGCGACCGCGGTTGGGTGTCGAAAGGTGGTGTGTTGCCGGCATGGACTGCTTGCAGCCGGCGATGGGTCGCACGCATGGCTTCGACTAGGTCCGCGTACGGCCGGTCGGTAACATCCACGAGGCCGATGTTGTAATTCTCGCCGTCCATGCGGCCAGTGCAGGGTTGGTCCACCCATTGGAACCAACTCGTGCCGATGAAGGCCGGGAATGCGGCGGCCTGCTCGACGTAGTGACGGTAAGCCACCCCGCGCTCCGCCTGGTCGCGCACCTGCACCAGACCCGGCGCCAGACCGCGCCCAGGCACGCCAAAGTGGAATTCGCCCACAATGATAGGCCGTCCGGTGACACGGTATATTTCCTCCAGTTTCTTCACTTCAACCTGGGTGGAATATACATTCAGGCTGTAAACATCGAACGCCTGGCACGCGCGTAACATCTCGACCGGAGGCACTCCGCCGCCGAAACGCAGGCCGAGGATAAGATGATTCGGATCGTGGCGGCGAATGGCGGCCATCGTCACGCCCAGGAACTTCTCAAAGGCCCGGTAGATGAATTGCTTTCGCCGTTCCGGAGTGTCGCCGACGGCGAGAAACGCTATGGCCTCGCGCTGAATGGCGCTGGGCTTGCCGTCGAGGATGAGGTCCACGACAAACGATTCCCTGCCCGGCCAGGGCGGCTCGTTAGCTATGAAGTAACCCAACAGCCAGGGATCGTCCTTGCGCGGCGCGCATTGGGCGGCGGCGTCGCGATCCGCGATCTTCGGGAACTCCTCGGCATAGACATCGGGCAGGCCCAAGTAACCGTTCCCCATGCCCCAGCCGCCGAGGTTCACTTGATAGGCTTTCTTGTGCGCCTCCCAGAGTCGGGGATCGCTCCAGTTGCCAATGGTGTTAAGGCCCCAAGAGTCGAGGCGATTCAGCGCTAGCTCCACCCACTTCGTTGGCGCCTCGGGGCCGTGGCGGCGGGCGAGGTTCCAAGCGTAAAAGCCGGGCGAAGAGCGCCGACCACCACTGACCTCGGGCGGCGGTAGAGCGGCGAAATAATCCTCGCGGCCCTGCAACCGCGATTCACCGCCCCCCGTGCCCATGCCAGTGGAACTGGTGGAAAAGAAGAGATGGCCATCGGGATCCACAAACCACCAACGCCCGTCCACCTGCTCGACGCGGAAGAAGCCGGTCGCTTTCGCTTTCGTGTTGAGATAGCCGCCATAGTTGCAGCCACCGAAATCGCCCGCAGGCAGATTCGCTTCCTCAGCGGCCCACGCCTGCTTGAGTTGAGCGAGACTATTCACCTTGTCGGGCCAATCCGCCGGCAGCCATTGGCCGAATTCGTCCACGACTGGCTTGTTATCGAGGACATCAGAGCCGGGATCATCCTTGACTAACCGGACCGATCGAATCTCGAGCGTGGGTTTCCCCAGCGGTTGCTGCATGCTGACGCCCATAGCCGTCACGGCGTCGAGCGGACCATAGGTGCCGCCGGTGCTAATCCAGAAGGAATTACGCGGCACCTTGCCGACCGAGGCGAGGTCGTGGCCCACGCGGTTCGGCTGGCGGAAATACTGCAACGGCACGGCGGCGCGAATCCACACGTTGGGCAACGGCTGCATCTGGCGGCGTTGCGCGCGTTCGCCACTGTAGAGAGCGAGCGAGAAACGCTGCGGCGACGAAGCTTTCATCTCCAGCACCAGATAGTTATAGCCCGTCCAATCGGCGGGCAGGTCCGGGTTGAGTTCTTTCAAGTCCCACTTCGGCTCGGAGGTTGCGCCGTCGAAAGCCACCCGCTGGCTCGCAGACTCCGCTGGAGACACCGACAGGACGAGAACCAGACTCAAGACCAACTGCGATGCGATGCGTTGAATGTTCATAAGTGTAGCGGCTGAGACGATGGTGGGGGCGGGCTAGATGGGATCAGTGCGGAGTGGTAAAGGCGAGATAGGAGAAGAGCGGCTGGCGGGCATACGAGATTCGGCGTGGCGATCTCGCCGCCGTAGCAGCCGACATCGGAATAACCCATGTCATCGGCGAGGATGAGCAGGATGTTGGGCGGCGGGCTGGCAGCGAGCGCGGCGAAGCCAACGGCGACACTCGCAAGAATAGTAAGGCAGAATTTCATGGCAGCCTCAGCCGGAAAAACTGCTGACTGGCGGAGTTGGTGACCGTGAGAGAGTTCGTCATCAGCGGCTCAGGCCACAGCCACCAAAGCCCTTCGGCAAGGTTCGTCGTCGTCCACAGTTCCGGCGGCGAGGCCATCGCCGGCCAGGAGAGTTCGACGCCGGCAGTGCGTTGGGCGATGGCCAGAGTCACCGCCGCCTCCGGCAGCGCCGTGAGGCGGGTGGCGAATTGCGTCCGGCTGAAGGCATCGGTGGCCGGGCCAGCCTTCAGGGTGCCGGGGCCGGCGTAAGTGGCAAGCAAGTCAGGCGTCCCGGTGGTGGTCGCGAAGCTCTGCCGGACCACCACGTTTCCGCTGCCGCCCTCAAACACCAGCGCCACGACGTATTCGCGGCCCGCTTGTAAGCGGAGGTTCAGCGCGGACAGGTTCGTCGCCACGCGGAACGTCGGCAACACGCTGAGGTAGAGGTTCGTCGAGTTGACGACGCTGTTCGTGAACGCCGTGATGCCCCAGAGCTGCGGCGCGGCGGGACCGGCACCGAGCGGGATCACGACCTCGCCGTGACCGGAGTTGGTGCCGGCGAGGAAGCCGGCCGCGCCGTTGGTCCACAGATGCACGCTCATCGCGAAGGCGCTGAGGTTCGTGACGGGGTCGAGCAACATGCCGTTGGTGGCGTTCACCACGCGGGCGAAGCCGACGAACGCCGCCTCGGCCAGCG
>CAINDV010000411.1 GCA_903847485.1 uncultured Verrucomicrobiota bacterium | reverse complement strand
CAAATCCACCGTGCAAACCGTCCGCGCCCCGGCCCGGGCTTTGCGGCACGTCAACAACGAGCTGGCCGAGGACAACGCGTCCTGCATGTTCATCACGCTATTCTGCGGCATCCTAAACCTCAAGACCGGTGACTTCATTTACGCCAACGCCGGGCACAATCCCCCGCTGCTGCGGCGGCAAAATGGAACCGTGGAACGGCTGGATGAGCGCGGCAGTCCCGCGCTGGGAATGCAGCCCGGCACGGCCTACCAAAACCACAGCCTCCGCATGGGCCACGGTGATTTGCTGGTGCTTTACACCGACGGCGTCACCGAGGCCATGAGTCCCGCCAACGTGATGTTTGGGGAAGAAGGCTTGCTGGCCTACCTCCGCCGCGAAGGTCAACAACCCGCCAAGCCGCTCCTGGAAGGGCTGGGCCGCGCGGTCCACACCCACGCCGCCGGGGCCGCGCAATCCGACGACATCACCGCGCTCGCCGTGCGTTACCTCGCCGAGCCGGTTAACCCGGACGGGAAACCTGGAGCTGAAGTCGCGGCCCGCGCGCCCGACGCCTCGCTCAATTTGCACAACCACCTGGAGGAACTGGCCCGCCTGACGGCCTGGATCGAGGAGCAGGCGACGTCGCTGACGCTGCCGGCGGAACTGGCGGGCAACCTGAATCTGGCTCTGGAGGAGTGGGTGGTGAACGTCATTTCCTACGCCTACGAAGACCAGGCCGAGCACGCCATCGAACTGCGGCTCTGGCGCGACCCAGGTGAATTGCGCATCACCGTCGAGGATGACGGCCGCCCGTTTGATCCCACGGCCCAGGCGGAAGTGGATACCACCCTGGCGCTGGAACATCGCGAGATCGGCGGGCTGGGGATTTACTTCATCCGCAAAACCATGGACCAGTTCGCCTACCGCCGGGAGAGCGGGCACAACATCGTGACATTGGTGAAGAAGCTGGACCCGAACGCGCCCGCCGAAGAGGAGCCGAAAACGTGCTGACGATCTTCAAGAGCCTCGGTCTGGGCATAACGTTGATCGTCCTCGCCTCCGCGCTGCTGCTTTACTCGGATCGCGACCGTCGGCACAAACAACCCAAGGCCGCTCAGGCGGCGGTGAAGGCTCTGCCGCGCCTGGCAGTGGTGCAGTGGGCCTCGACGGATCTGATTGACCACACTGTGGAGGGCATCGTCGAGGGCTTGGGTCAGCAAGGCTTTGAAGCCGGGCGCACTGCGGAAATCCGCTTCTTCAACGCCTCCGCCGACAACACGACCGGCAACGTCATGGCGCGTGACGTGGTCGGGGGCCGCTACGACATGCTGCTGACGGCCAGCACGCTCGCACTACAAGCCGTCGCCAAAGCCAACCAGCAGACGCGGGTGCTCCATGTCTTCGGTGGCGTAACCGATCCCTATGGTGCCGGCGTGGGCATTTCGGGTTCCGCGACCAATCAGCATCCCGCGCATCTCGTCGGCGTCGGCACCTTTCAGCCGGTCGAACGGGCCATCCGCCTGGCGCGGCAGATGAATCCGGCGTTGCGGCGCATCGGCGTCGTATGGAGTCCCGGCGAAAGCAACTCCGAAGCTTGCGTCATCAAGGCCCGCGCCACCTGCAAAGAACTGGGCATCGAACTTCTGGAAGCCAACGCCGGCAGCACTTCGGAAGTGCCCGAAGCCGTCCGCTCCGTGTTGGCGCGGAACGCCGAGGCCATCTGGGTGGGCGGCGACACGGTGGCCATTTCCGCGCTCGGTGCCATTGTTTCCGCCGCCCGCGCGGCCCGCATTCCGGTGTTCTCCAACGATCCGGTGGACACGTCGCACGGCGTCTTGTTCGGCGTGGGAGCCTCTTACCGGGACGTGGGCATCGCGGCCGGAACGATCGCCGGAAAGATTCTAAAAGGCACCGATCCGCGCTCGTTTGGCGTGGAAAATCTGGTTCCCGAAATCCTTTCCCTCAACGAACCGCTCGCGGCGGAATTGGGCAAACCTTGGACCATCCCCGACGAAGTGCGCGCTCAAGCCGAAGCCCGGAAAGCACCGGCTCCACCCGCCGCAGCGAAAGTCGAGACTGCCAACGCACGCCAGCCGCAACCGGGGCGCACTTACAAGATTGGCGCGCTGTTCTTCAGCCCGCATCCCGTATTCGAGACGGCTCTGGACGGCATCCGCGTTTCGCTGCGCGAGGCCGGCTTTGTCGAAGGCCGAAACCT
>CAINDV010000410.1 GCA_903847485.1 uncultured Verrucomicrobiota bacterium | reverse complement strand
TCACCGGAGTCCGAAAAGGAATTGTTCCGCAACACCCTGCGCCAGACCCGCCATCGGGGCTGCAACTCCACGGTCATGCTCAGCGTCGCCAAGGCCCGGCTCTCGATGCCCGAGGCGGTCAGCGATCTGCGCGATTACTACCAGCCGCTCGCCCAGCCCAACGGCATGTTCTATTGGCCGTTGCACGGCTACTATCTCGCCGAGAGCGTTGGCGTTGCGGCGGGCATTTCCGAGTTTGTCCTTCAAAGTGTGAAGCACACCATCCGGGTATTCCCTTGCTGGCCCAAGGACAAGGACGCCAGCTACACCAACCTCCGCGCCCAAGGCGGCTTCCTCGTTACCGCCGAGCAGAAAGGCGGCAAGGTCGTGAAACTCGAAATCACCTCCACCGTCGGCGGCAAGCTGCGGGTGTTGAATCCGTGGACGGACAAGATCGTGGAGCGGGAAACCACCGGCGGCCAAACTGTGACCCTGTCGCCATAGAACCTCTGAGCGATTTATGAACTTGCGAATCCGAATATTTCAGGAATTGGCTGTCGTGGCGGCTTTGAGCGCGTGGCTCAACTTGCCGGCTGTCCTAGTGGAAGAAGAAACCCAGCCAGGCAAGGTCACCGCGTCAAGCACGTTCAGTCCCAAGCAGGCAGTCGAGCAATTGGTCAACGGGGCCGGGTTGACCGGCGACCGCCATGACAACGATCGCGGCGCAAACACCATGTGGCACTCGGTCGAGAAGCCGACCCCCGGCAGTCCCGCCGCAGGCTTGCCGGCCGTCCCGGCATGGCTGCGCTTCGATTTCGCGCAGCCGACGGCGTTTGATGAGGTTCGCATCTGGAACCACAACCAGGCCAGCTACACGGATCGGGGGATTCGCCAGGCGCGATTCTTCACCAGCGCCGATGGCGTGGCGTGGAGTTCGCAGGCCATCGAGATTCCCCGCGCGAAAGGGGCAGCAAGCGAGCCAGTCAGCCTCGTGGTGAAAACGGGCCGCAAGCCGGTGAAGTCGGTCATTCTCGCGGCGGAATCGAATTACGGCAGCGCCTATTATGGTTTGAGCGAAGTGCAATTCGTCGCGCGACGGGACGTGGCGGAGAAGGATGTGCCTTTCCCCACTGGCATGGAGGGCAAGGCGCGGGCTTACTACGGTCATCGTCCCGACGGCCAGCCAGGCCGCGCGATTACGCTGAACTTCTCCGGCGCGAAGCTATACGGGAATGTGGGCATTGAGGTCGGCGGCGAAACCAACCGCTTCGCAAATCTGTCCGGCGTGAGCCAACTGACGGTTCTCCTGCCCGCAGGCATGGGTGTCACGAACGAGTGCGCGCTGCGGATCACGTTGCGGCAGGGGCAGCGGGCGCTCGAACGATCTGTGACAGTCCCCCTCAAGCGCCAGTGGACGGTCTTTGTTTATCCGCATTCCCACCAAGACATCGGCTACACCGAGCCGCAGGACGTGGTGGAAAAAGTCCACATCAACAACATGAACGTGGGCCTCGAAATGGGCCGGGCCACCACCGGCTATCCCGACGGCGCGCGGCATGTGTGGAACAACGAGGTGATGTGGGCCGTCGAAAGTTGGATCAAGCAGGCCAGTCCGGAGCAGAAGCAGGAGTTCGTGGACGCCGTCAAGAAAGGCTGGATTGGCCTCAGCGCCTCCTACGCCAATCTCAACACCTCCGTCGCGTCCGACGAGGAACTGCTGCGCTTCTTCGCCTACGCGCGCCAGATGCGCCAGTTCACGGGCGCTCCCATCGATACGATGTGCCAGTTCGATATTCCGGGCCTGAGTTGGGGCATCGTGCAGGCCGCCGCCCAGAACGGCATTCGCGCTATTCTCGATTTCCCCAATCCTTCCGACCGCATTGGCAATATCCACACCTGGCGCAACCGTCACTTCCGCTGGGTCGGACCTGACGGCAAATCCAAGGTGCTCTACCTCCAAATCTTCCCCTACAACGTCGCATGGAAACTGGGCGCGTTTCACATGGACCCCAAGCCGTTTGTGTATGTGCCGGGACGCGACCGCTTCGACTTCGCCAATTCGCCGCTGATGGGCACGGGCGACTTGCAGCCCGGGCCGACACTCGAAGATTTCCTACGCGTCGAAACCGACAACCTTGAGCGGGCCGGTTCGCCCTACGACCTCTATCCCATCGCCTGGTCGCTCTCCGATAACGCGATGGTGGATTCCGGCCTGCCGGACTACGTGAAGAAATGGAACGAGAAATACGCCTTCCCGAAACTCGTCATCGCCAGCGCCGCGACCATCGCTGACGCTTTCGAGCAACGGTTCGGAGCGATCATCCCCGAACACCGCGGCGACCTCACCGAGTATTGGACCGACGGCCTCGGCAGCGACGCGCGGCGCGTGGGCTACAACCGCGTGGCCAAGGAGAATTTGGTTCAAGCCGAAACGCTCTGGACCATGCTGCGCCGTGACGACCCTTTCCCACAGTCAGAGTTCTACGAGGCGTGGCGCTGGATTCAACTCGGCAGCGAGCACACCTGGGGCTACATGGACCCGGCACATCAGCTCGCCAAGAAAATCGAGGCGACCAAAGCTTCCTACTTTGAAAAGGCGAAACAAAGCAGCGCGCAACTGCTGGCCAAAGCCACCCAGCCCATCGCCAAACCAGGCAGCGATACCATTGCGGTGCTGAACACACTCTCTTGGAATCGCGGCGGACTGGTCGTGTTGACCAGGGAGCAGAGCAAGGCCGGAGACGGCGTTTGGAGCGACAACGGTCCAGTTCCCTCGCAGCGCCTCTCCACCGGCGAACTTGTGCTTCTGGCTGGGGAGATTCCTGCTTTCGGTTCGCGGGGCTTTCGCCTTCGCCCTGGAATTGTGATTGAGGAGTCATGGCCGGTCGCCAGAGCCAACGGTCACGTTCTCGAAAATTCCCTCGTCAAGGTGGCGCTTGATTCCAAGACCGGCGACATCGCCAGCCTCGTGGACAAACGCACCGGCCAGAATTTCGTCAACACCGACTCGCCTTACGCGCTCAACTCCTTCCGCTACCTGCGCGGTGCTGATGCTCCCACGAAAGCCACTGGTCCGACCGAGGTGAGTATCTCGATCAAGGAAAATGGCCCGGTCGTCGCGTCGCTGCTGGTCGACTCCAAAGCCGAAGGCTGCCGCAAACTCACCCGCGAAATCCGCCTCATCGCCGGCCAGCCGCACGTCGAAATCCTCGACAGGGTGGACAAGATCGCCACCCGCAAGAAGGAAGGCATTCATTTCGCTTTCGCGTTCAATGTTCCCGACGCCACGACCCGCATGGACATTCCGTGGGGCGTGATGAATCCGCTCACCGAGCAACTGCCCGGCGCGAACAAGAACTGGCTCGCCTTCCAGCGCTGGATTGATGTCTCCAACGACAATGCCGGCGTGACTTGGGTGGGCCTCGAAGCCGGCATCGTCCAGTTCGGCGACATCACCGCCAACCTGCTCGGCGCGGTTCCGCTGCACGCCTGGAGCAAGAAACTCGGCGATACCCGCACCATCGTCTCCTGGGCTTTGAACAACCAATGGCACACCAACTTCCCGTTGGAACAGGACGGCGTCATTCCGTTCCGCTACGCCATCCTGCTGCACGGCGCGTACGACCCAGCCGTCGCCAACCGGTTCGGCCTGGAGCAGAACCGCCCGCTGGTCGCGGTGCCGGCAGGCAGGTACCCGGTGGAAAAATCGCTCGTCGCCGTGGATAATCCGCGCGTGTTTGTGTCCACTCTCAAACCAAGCGAAGACGATCAAGCCACCATCCTGCGCTTGCGTTCCCTCTCTGACAAACTGGAGCAAGTGAAGCTCTCCTTCCCCGCCGGCACGCCCAAATCCGTCCGCCTCTGCCCCGTCGAAGAAACCGCCGGCGAGTCGGTCGCCGGAACCGTTTCGCTGCTTCCCTACGGTTTCCTCACCCTCCGCGTCGAATTCAACTGAAAGACTCCCCAACGATGAACACACGCCTTGTCATCCTCGCCGTCGGGTTTGTCCGGTTTGCCTGTTGTGTTTCCCTTCCTGCCGCGCTTGAACCTTCCGCTGCCATGCAATCGGCAACGTCTCCCACGCAATCGGCACAGGCGCTCATTGGTCGCCTCATTCCCAACCATGCTGACCAGTTCGTCTGCGAGATCATCCCTGCCGACGGTGGCAAGGATGTGTTCGAGATCGAATCCAAGGACGGCAAAATCGTGCTGCGCGGCAACTCGGCGTTGTCCATGGCGGTCGCGCTGAACTGGTATCTCAAGTACACCTGCCATTGCCATGTATCGCTCAACGGCAGCCAATTGAACCTGCCGCGCCAGTTGCCAGCGCTGGAGAAGAAAGTCCGCATGAGCGGCTGGGCGCCGTCACGCTACTTTCTCAACTACTGCACGTTCTCCTACTCGATGTCGTGGTGGAATTGGGCGCAGTGGGAGACGTTCATCGACTGGATGGCGCTCAACGGCATCAACCAGCCGCTCGCTGTGACTGGACAGGAGGCTGTCTGGCAGGGCGTGGGCCGCCGGTTTGGGATGACGGACGCGGAGATTGACACGTTCCTGGCCGGGCCGCCTTATCTGCCGTTTTCCTGGATGGGTTGCCTCGATGGCCACGGCGGCCCTTTGCCGAAGGATTGGATTCCGCAGCATGTCGAATTGGAAAAGAAGATCCTCGCCCGCGAACGCGCGCTCGGCATGACGCCGGTGTTGCAGGGCTTCACCGGTCACACCCCGGAAGCGATCTTGAAGAAATTTCCCGACACCAAGGCGCAACGCATCCACTGGATTGAGTTCAACACGTTCATGCTCGACCCGCAGGATCCGTTGTTTCAGAAACTCGGCACGGCGTTCATCGAGGAGCAAACCAGACTCTTTGGCACCGACCACCTCTACGCCGCCGATTCGTTCATTGAGATGACTCCGCCGAGCGGCGACCTGACGTATCTCGCCAATACTGCCCGCGCCATTTACGAAGGCATGGCGAAGGCTGATCCCAAGGCGGTCTGGCTGTTGCAAGGCTGGACCTTCATGAACCAAGCCCATTTCTGGCAACAGGAGCGGATCAAGGCGTTTCTCGATGCGGTGCCCAACGAGCACATGCTCATCCTCGATTTGTTCTGCGACAGCAACCCGGTCTGGAACAAGACGCAGGGCTTTTATGGCAAGCCGTGGTTGTGGAACTTCGTCTATCTGTTCGGCAACAACACCATCCTCGGCGCGTCCGGCCCGCTCACCCGGTTCAACGACCTGGCTGGCGCACGGCAACATCCGCAAGGGCGAAACGTGCGCGGCGTGGGCCTGATGATGGAAGGCTACGGGCACAATCCGCTCATGTTCGACATCATGTTTGAGCTGCCGTGGCGCGAGAACATCGAACTCAAACCCTGGGTGCGGGACTTCGCCCAGTTCCGGTACGGCAAGACAAACGCCGACGCCCAAGCCGCGTGGGAAACTCTTCGCACGGCGGTCTATCCTCGCGCCCGCAACACCGAAAGCCGGACGATCATCACCTCCTTCCCTTCGACCGGCTGCACCTATGGGCGCTACCCCGCATCCGCCTTGGCGAAGACCTGGCGACTCCTCCTGAACGCTGCCCCCACATTCTCCCAAACCGAAACCTACCGGCACGATCTCGTCAACGTCGCCCGGCAAACTCTCTCCGACCACGCCGGCGAGCTTTACGCCAAAGCGATGGTCGCTTATCAGGCGAACGACGCCACTGCCCACCGGCAAGCATCGGGTGAGCTTCTCCAGTTGGTCCGCGACCTCGACGAGTTGCTGGCGACCAGCGACCAATTCCTGCTCGGCTCCTGGCTCGAAGACGCCAAACGCTGGGGCGCGACCGACGCCGAGCGCGCCAAGCTCGAATGGAACGCCCGCCGCATCCTCACCCTCTGGGGCACCGGCGCCAAGCTCCGTGATTACGCCTGGAAAGAATGGTCCGGCCTGCTGACCGGCTTTTACGCCAAGCGCTGGGAAATCTTCTTCCAACGCCAGCAGGCCGCTCTCGATACCGGCAAGCCATTCGATCAAGGTGCGTGTCAGGCCGAGCTTTACCGGTTCGAGAACGAGTGGTGCAACCAGTCCGAACGCTATCCGTCAAAGCCAAAAGGCGACAGCATCAAGGTGGCGCAACTTCTCTTCGACAAATACATGGCCAGCACCGCAGCCCCCGTGAACCTGACGACCGGCAAGCCGGTCACCTGCTCGTTCGCCTTACCGGGAATGGAGGCGTCGCTTGCAAACGACGGCGTGATCGACACCGAGAGTTACTGGGCCACGGACACCAGACAGTACAAAGCGGCGTGGTGGCAGGTGGACTTCGAGCAGCCGACGACGGTTGGGCGCGTCGTCGTGGTCGGCTACTACGGAGACAACCGGCACTACGGTTTCACCCTCGAAGCTTCGCTCGACGGCAAGTCTTGGAACACGCTTGCCGACCGTCGCGACAACACCGCGCCTCCACACGCGCCGGCTACGAAAGCAAGTTCACTCCGCGCGCCGTCCGGTATCTTCGCGTCACCCAAACCGCCAACTCCGCCAACACCGGCCGCCATCTCGTCGAGGTGATGGCCTTCGAAAAATAGCCATGACCCGACGAGAAAAATGGATAGCAACTTTGCGCGCCGAAATGCCGCAACTCAACCAGACCGTCGTTGTCACTCAACCATGAAAACATTCGCTGTCATCCTGTTTCTCATTACCGCCGGCGTGGCCCCGGCACAGACGCCGTCCACCAACACTTCACCGACGGTCTCCACGCCGTATCTCCAGAACCCCACTGCCGACGGGATGACCGTCTGCTTCCTGGCGCAGGCGGCGGAACAGGTGCGCGTGGCTTGGGGCGTGGACACCGGAGCAGCCTCGGCAGAAGCGATCCCGACGGAAGTCGCCGCGAACGGCACCGTCATTCCCGGCACGCCATGGACGATGTGGAAGACGAGGTTGACCGGGTTGCGGCCGGGCGGCGCTTATCAGTATCAAGTGCGTTACCTGCTCCGCTTCGGCGGCAAGGACGGCACGACGACGTGGTATCGTTTCCGCGCCATGGATCCGCAGGCGACGACCGCGCGCTTCGTGGTGTTCAACGACCTGCACCATCAGGACCGGACGCTCGCGGCGCTGATGCGTTTTGTGAATCCGGACGACTACGAGTTCACGGTGCTGCTGGGCGACTGCCTCGAAGCATACCCGAATGAAACCGAGCTGTTCCGTGCTTGGCGCGCCTATCTCGATATACTCAATGCCGCGGAGAAGCCCTGCCTCTTTATTCGTGGCAACCATGACACCCGGCAATCGTTTGCCAACCGGCTCGCCTATCTTGTTGATTCGCCCAGCCTGAGCGTAGCGCAGCCGTGGGGCGAGGATCAATGGCAGTTCACCTTGCGCGCCGGGCCGGTGTGGTTCCTGGCGATGGACACCGGCGAAGATGAAAACGGCGTGCAGACTGACCCGCGCACCGCCTACAAGCACCCGGAATTCTGGCGCGACTACCGCCGTCGTCAGGCGGAGTGGTTGAAGACACTGCTCGCCACCGAAGCCGGCAGTGGCACGCTGTGGCACCTGTTCCTCAGCCATATCCCGCTTTACAACAACAACGAGTGGGACTCGCCCTCCAGCCGGGAATCCTGGGAGCCAATTCTGCGCGACGCCAACCTCGACCTCATGCTGGCCGGGCACGATCACGAATGGAAACTGCTGCCCAAGAAAACCGGTGGTCGTCCGCCCTGGCCGGTGTTGATCGGCGGCGGGCTGTCCCCCAAGAAAGGTTCCGAGGAAGGCACCGTCATGCTCGTCACGGCTGACGCGACCACGCTGCGGATCCGTTTGCTGGCTGCTTCCGACGGACGGGAATTGACTGAGTTCAAGAAGACGCTCACAACCA
Source organism: uncultured Verrucomicrobiota bacterium (assembly GCA_903847485.1). Taxonomy (GTDB): domain Bacteria; phylum Verrucomicrobiota; class Verrucomicrobiia; order Limisphaerales; family JAJXZI01; genus CAINDV01. The sequence continues at coordinate 3,130 of CAINDV010000410.1, read as the reverse complement.
ATCCATGAAACACACACTCACCATCTTCGTCGCCGGCAGCTTCTTGGCTTCGTCAGCCTTCGCCGAAGTCACGGTCAAGACCGAGCAACTCAATCCCGCCGATCCGGCGTGGAAGTTTAAGACGATTCCCGGCCCGTCGAAATCCGACGTTGCGCAGCGCGCAGTCGTGACCTTGGCGGGCAACCAGTGGCACGTTGGTGGTGGAGGAGGTGCGGCGCTGGTGAATGGACGTTTGCCGGATGATCCGCTGGAGCTGGCCGAGGAAGCGTGGTTGAGCAACGGAAACACGAACGAAGGAAGCATTCTCCTCGACCTGGGCAAGGTGCTGCCCGTGGCCGCCGTGAACACGTATTCGCGGCACGAGAACCCGCCGGATCAAGGCGCGCGCGGGCCACAGGTTTACACCCTGTCCGGCAGCGCGGACGGCGGCAACTGGACGAAGCTCGCCGAGGTGGACACGCGCCCCAACACGACGGGCTGGAAGTGGAACGGCCATCACGGTGTCAGCATCGCTGACAGCACCGGCGAGCTCGGTGATTTCCGGTATCTGAGATTCGCCCTCCAGCGGACGCGCTCGCCGTTGCAACCGGACGCGAAGGTCACGGGCACGCTGTTTGCCGAGATTGACGTGCATACCAAGGACACGCTCGCCAAAGCCGGGGACGCCACGGCAGGGCCGGGCTATTCGCACATCAAGGAAGTCATCGTCGTCTTCAAGACGCATTTCGACATCGGCTACACCGACATGGCCAGCAACGTGGTGACGAAATACCGCACGACGATGATGGACCAGGCGCTCCAGGTCGTGGACGCCAACCGCGACCTGCCGCCAGGACAGCAGTTCGTCTGGACCCTCCCCGGCTGGCCGATGAAGAAGATCACCGAGGATTGGCCCGGCCAGACGGCGGAGCGACAGCAGCGTGTGCTGGAGGCGTTCAAGGACGGGCGATTCGTGGTCCACGCGCTGCCGTTCACCACGCACACCGAGTTGCTGGAGCCGGAGGATCTCGTGCGCGGGATGCGCTTCTCCTCCGACCTCTCGCGCGCCGCCGGCAAGCCGCTTCCGCGCGACGCCAAGATGACCGACGTGCCGAGTCATTCGTGGATCATGCCCACGCTGCTGCGGCACGCGGGCGTGGATTTCCTGCATCTCGGCTGCAACCCCGCCAGCCGTTCGCCGCAGGTGCCGCCGCTGTTCTGGTGGGAAGGCCCGGACGGCTCGCGCGTGCTGACGATGTATTCCGCACAGCAATACGGCACCGGCTTCGTCCCGCCCAAGGACTGGCTCTACAAAACGTGGCTCGCGCTCATCCATACCGGCGACAACCACGGTCCGCCGACGCCGGACGAAGTGAAGCAGCTCCTCGACCAGGCTAAGCAAAAGCTCCCCGGCGTGAAGGTCCGCATCGGCCGGCTCTCGGATTTCGCCGACGCCATCATCTCAGAGAAGGCAGACATCCCGGTCGTCCGCGGCGACATGCCGGACACCTGGATCCACGGGCCGATGAGCGATCCGCAGGGCGCGAAGCTCGCCCGGAACATCCGCCCCGCGATCACCACCGCGGAACTGCTGAATACCATGCTGCAAACCTGGGGCGTGAAAGCGCCGGACATCCACGACACCGTCGCACAGGCCTACGAACAAAGCCTGCTTTACGGCGAACACACCTGGGGCGGTTCCCAGTCGTGGATCACCGGCTACGGCAAGGATACGAAATGGAGCTACGGCGACGCCTGGCGGGCGGAGCGGGCGGCGGGCCGTTTCCAGCGGCTGGAAAGTTCCTGGGCGGAGCACACCGCTTACATCGAGAACGCCCAGCGGCTCATCCAGCCGGTGCTGGAAAGCCAGATGAATACGCTGGCGGAATCCGTCGCGCAGAGCGGCCCGCGCATCGTGGTGTTCAATCCGCTGCCGTGGACGCGGCTTGGCGCCTTCACTACCACGAAACCGACTGAAGGATACTTCACCAAAGTGCGGGACCGGGGCTGTGTCGCCTCCCCGGAAGATCCACTTGATTGCGGAGTGCTTGTGGGCGACGGACAGCGACTTCAAATCCAAGCTTGGGAGGCTCCTCCGCTTGGCTACAAGACGCTGGCGCTGAATAGCGGACCTTTTGAGCCTTGGTACCACCCGAAGTGCGACGCGCAGCAGCAGATGTTGTCAGGCGGCGTGGACATTCAGCTTGAACCAGATTGTGGCCGCGTGGTTGTGTTCACGCGCAAGGGCGACTATCGCAAAGCCACTTTCCCGACTTCACCCTTCGGTTTTGGCCAAGTGCTCTACCAGCGTTTCGACTCGAACAACGTGGCCTCCTACGTCCAGCGTTACGTGAAGATCAACGCCGATTGGGCGCTGAACGAACTGGGCAAACCATCCATGCCCTCAGCCCAAGCAACCCCCTACCGAGCCGCTTCACCAACCAACTTCACCGTGCGCTACACGAATTCCTGGATCGCCGCTGAGGGGATCATGGAGGCGCCGGCCAGCGCGGAAGTGCCGTTCGGCGTCACGACCCGCGTCGTCGCCTACAACACTTGGAGTCAGCCTCCTCACTTCGATCTCGAAATCACCATCCACAACAAACCCGCCGATCCGTGGCCGGAGGCGGCGTGGGTTTGCCTGCCGTTCAACATCGAGTCGCCGCAGTTCCGCATTGGCCGGCTCGGCTCGATCATTGACCCGGCGAAGGACATCGTGCCCGGCGCCAACCACGACCTCTTCGCGGTGGACACCGGCATCGCCGTCTTTGGCGCCGATGGGCGCGGCTTCGGCATCTGCCCGCTGGACAATCCGCTGGTGAGCCTCGGCGAGCCTGGCGGCTGGAAATACACCACCAACGCCACGCCCAAGCGCGCCACGGTCTTTGTCAACCTGTTCAACAACCAGTGGACGACCAACTTCCGTTTCTGGAATGAAGGCACCTGGACCTCCCGCATCCGCATCTGGATGTTCGATAGCTACGATCCTTGGAGGTCGCTCATCAAGCCGTCGCTGGAGGCGCGCTACCCGTTGCAGGCAGCGGTGGCGGATGGTCCGGCAGGCAACCTACCGCTCTCAGCCTCAGGTTTACCGATAGCCGGGAGCGGCGGCGCCACGGTGACCGCATTCGGCGCGAATCCCGATGGTCCC
>CAINDV010000409.1 GCA_903847485.1 uncultured Verrucomicrobiota bacterium | reverse complement strand
GCTTTCCAGCGCGCCTTGGACGCCGCCGCCAAAGCGGGTGGCGGCACCGTCCTCGCGCCGCGCGGCAACTACTTCTTCGCCGGCCACCTCAGCGTGCCGGGCGCGGTGGCGCTCGTCGGCGTCTGGCAATCCGTCCCTGCTCACAACGGCATTCGCGACGCCGGCCTGCCCAAGCCCACCGACGACGGCACCACTTTCCTCATCACCGAGAGCGCCGGCTCGGAGGACGGCCCGCCGTTCATCACGCTCAACCACAACAGCACGCTCAAAGGCGTCGTCCTCTACTACCCGGAGCAGGTCGCCGACGACGTGCCGAAGCCCTACCCTTACGCCATCGCCATGCGCGGCAAGAACCCCGCCGTGCTCCAGGTGGAATTGCTCAACCCCTACAACGGCATTGACGCCAGCCAGAACGAGCGCCACCTCATCCGCGACGTGCAAGGCCAACCGCTGCGCCGCGGCATCTACGTGGATTCCATCTACGACATCGGCCGCATCGAGAACGTTCACTTCAACCCCTGGTGGAGCCTGAAGCCGAAACTCTTCGCATGGCAGCAGGCACACGGCGAGGCGTTCATCTTCGGTCGTGCCGACTGGGAATACGTCTTCAACACCTTCTGCTTCGGCTACGGCGTGGGCTACCGGTTCGTCAAAACCAAAGCCGGCGTCTGCAACGGCAACTTCCTCGGCATCGGTGCCGACGACTGCTTCATCGCCGTCGTCGTGGACGACTCCGCGCCGTTCGGGCTGCTGATTTCCAACGGCGAGTTCGTCTCCTTCCACGGCCCGGACCCGACGATGGTCTCCGTGACCACGACGAACACCGGCAGCGTGCGCTTCGTGAACTGTGCCTTCTGGGGACCGTGCCATCAGATCGCGAAGGTCGCTGGCAAAGGCACCGTCGGCTTCAGCGATTGCACCTTCGTCCAATGGGACAAGCAGAACGACGGCCGGCCGGCGCTGAAGGTGGACAGCGGCACCGTGCTGGTGCGCGGCTGCGAATTCCGGGAGAACAAGGCGCAAATCGAACTCGGCGAAGGCGTCCGCCGCGCCGTCATCACCGGGAACATCTTTACCGGCAAAGCCCGCATCACCAACCACAGCTCCCGCCAGGTAGTCATCAACGACAACGTCGGCGACTGAGTGGCTGGGATGGGGAGAGAAGGAACGGAGTGGACTGCCAGACCGGCGGCCCTTACGGCGCGCCGCGATGGGCCGGGAGAAGCCTTTCCTTGCTACCGTCTTCGGGTGTGGCCTTTAACGTAGGTCCCATCTCTGCAGGTGTATGAATGGACGTACACATTGCCAATCCCACCACCATAGTAACCGCCACCACCGTAGGTGCTAGGCGGCGCGGTATACGTGCCTGTGGTAGTGGGCGTGCTGTTGGCCAGGGCCGGTGGATGGGCAGTAACAGCCGGAGTCGCCGTAGCAACGTATCGCGGCGGTGATGGGGGATTTTGTGCTGCTGCCACGCGATCTGCACCTGCCGTGGGGGCCTTGCTTTGCACGGTTATTTCCGCCATTTCTGCGTCGCTGGCACGAGCACCATCAGCCGCTGCGACGTCGTAGATCGAAAGCCACCACCCTCCATCGGCATCCTCACCCGAAGGCGGGGTAACTTCAAGGGTCATACCATTTCCCGTTAACAATCGGTAATATGAGTCAGGCGGTAGCGTTTGCTTGCGAGTGGAGCCAGTGGTGGATCAGCGACAAGGCCCGTGCCAGCGTCTCCCAAAACGGACGGAGCGCCTGGGGGAGCGTCTCCTCCAGGCGTCGAGGTCGGCAAAGTGCTGGTTGCACGTCACGTCCTGCGTTTGATCCCACAGCCCTTCCACCGGGTTGAGTTCCGGACTATACGGCGGCAAGGGTAACAGATGAATCCGTGCGGGCAGCGTCGCATCGCCTGGCCGGGGATGAAACCCGGCCTGGTCCCAAATGACCACGTGTTCGGCACGGACGTCGCTGGCGGC
>CAINDV010000408.1 GCA_903847485.1 uncultured Verrucomicrobiota bacterium | reverse complement strand
GTCTCACGTCCGGTTCTAAGGGGAGGGGGTGGTCGCAAGACCACCTCCTTACCCGACCAGTCATCCGTTCCGTGCTCCTAAGTCCTTGAAGCACAAGCCTCAAGGATGGAGGCGGGAGTCGGAATCGAGCGGTTGATGCTCTATTTTCTGAGCAAATGTTCGCATCAAACCGCTGATAGTCAAGGCTACTCGGCACCTGCCGGGACATACGCATGCGAGCACATTTACTACCCATCTACTGAAGCATTTACTGAAGGTTGCCCACTCAAGAGACGTGTTGGATTCACTATGCTATGGGCAAACTCGCGGGGACGGGGCGTCGTTGCCGATACGTTGGGTTCCGCCACCTGCTATTTCCACCCGCGATGCCTGCGAACGGACGCGTTGGTTTAGTCTCAGCGCTGGGGATTCCTGAAGAAAAAGTCCTCCCAGTTTCGTCTCGCGGAGATTCCTTCGTGCCGCTACCCTCGTTTCATGGAGCCGACGTTCGTGGCAGGTCAACTTGTGTATCTGAAGGCAGCCCCGGAACGACGTGGGCCGGTAATCACCGTGCTCCCGCCTGTGGGGACTCGCATTCGTTACCGGGTGTTCCATTCAGCTACGGAGACTCGGGAATACTACGAGGAACAACTAGCCCCTCTCCCGTCGCCCGGCGATGGCTCTCAAGATTCGGGCGAGGCTGCATTCAGGGATGTCCTACCGGCCGAGGAGTTCCGCGCGCGACTGACTGCCTTGCGGCTTTCACATCCTCTGACCGACAATCTCTACGCCCTCCACGCTGCGCGGATTCAATTCATTCCATTTCAATTCAAACCGCTTCTGCGGCTGCTCCGTTCGGATCGGCCGCGGTTGCTGATTGCCGATGAAGTCGGTGTTGGCAAAACCATTGAAGCAGGTTTGATGTTGAAGGAACTCCAGGCGCGACAGCGGCTGGAAAACATCATCATCGTGTGTCCGAAGGCGCTGGTCACAAAGTGGCGTGCCGAGATGCGGCGGTTTGATGAGGATTTCCAGCCGCTCAGATCTGAAACACTCCGCTACTGCCTCCGGGAGGCTCAACTTGATGGCGTATGGCCAGCCAAGTATGCTCGTGCGATCGTGCATTTGGAGCTATTCCGGAATCCCGATTACTTGTTCGGGACTGAAGGGCGAAACCCGCGCCCCGGACTCGCGATACTTGATCCCCCGGCCCAGTTTAGTCTGGCCATATTTGACGAGGCCCATCACCTGCGGAACACCGAGACCAACTCCCACCAGTTGGCCCGGTTCATCTGCGACAACAGCGAGGCGGCGATATTCCTCTCCGCCACCCCAGTCCACCTGGGCTCACAAAACCTGTTTGCGCTGCTGAACCTGCTTCGGCCAGACCTGTTTCCCAGCCAGGCGGTATTCAACGAGATGGTGGAGCCGAATCGTCATCTGACCCAGGCCATCCGCCACATCCGTAGTCGCCGACCCGCGGAATCATGGAGCCGTGATGCGGCTGCGTCGTTGTCCTCGGCTGCCGCAACTCGATGGGGGACGAATGCGCTCACCAACGATCCGCGTTTCCTAGACTGCCAAGTCGGGCTCACAACCCCAGTCGAACCCACGGATTCCGCCAGGATAAACTTCGTGCGTGATTTGGAGGAGCTCCACTCGCTGGCCCATGTCATGAACCGCACGCGCCGCCGGGACATTGGCAGGTTCACAATTCGTGAACCCCACACGGTCAGCGTTTCTTTCACGGCCCCGCAGGAGGAATTCTACCAGGCGCTTATCGCTTTCCGCACTCAAGTCTTGTTGCTCCGCTACGACCCGCTCGTCATCCGGCTCATCGTTGACATGTTGGAACGACAAGCGGCGAGCTGTCTCCCGGCGTTGCTGCCGGCGCTGGACACATTTATCGCAACCGGCCGATTTTCCACATCACGCCTCACCGATTCGTCCGAGGAGGAGGAGGAATTCGAACTGCCGGAATCTCTCCGGCGCCAGGCCGAGGATCTCCGCGCCCAAGCCGGGAGATTGCCTGCGGAGGATCCGAAGCTCGACGCCCTCCTCGACATTGCGTGGACATCCCGCACCGCACCAGGGTCTGGCAAACTCCTGATCTTCTCTTTCTTCATCCACACGCTTCATTATCTGGAGACGCGCCTCAGGGCCGCGGGATTCCGCGTGGGACTCATTACCGGCCAGACCCCTGACGATCTCGACGAGGATCACACGCTTCGGCCTGGTGAAGTCACTCGCGGCCAACTGCGCGACCGCTTTCGCAGGCCGTCATCCGACCCGGAGTCCGTGGATATTCTGTTGTCCTCCGAGGTCGGCTGCGAGGGTCTTGATTACGAGTTCTGCGATCGGCTCGTAAACTACGACATTCCGTGGAATCCGATGCGACTTGAACAACGTATCGGACGCATCGACCGCTTCGGCCAGCGAAGCGACAAGGTGCTCATCTTCAGTTTCGTGACCCCCGGCACCGTCGAAGAGCGCATTTTCTTCCGTTGTTTTGAGCGACTCGGGATATTCCGCGACACGGTGGGGGACTGCGAAGAGGTGTTGGGCGAAATGTCGCTGATGGAAGGCTTGCTGGCACTGGCGCGGAATCCTCAGCTCACTCCTGAACAGGTGGAGGCAAAAGCCCGGCAAATGTCGGACAACGCACTGCGCATCGTCGAGGAACGACGACGACTGGAGCAGGAGGGCGGCGGCCTTCTCGGTCTTGACCAGGCCCTGATGGACGAAACCGCATCGGCTCAGGCCGAGGGGCGATTCATCGCTCCCAGCGAACTCCGGGGCATGATTCAGTTCTTCCTCAGCAAGTCGGATTATGGCGGGGCGCTGGAAGCCGACAAGCAGGACCCGGTTCTGTATCGACTTCGCCTCAACAAGGAAGCACGTGCCTTCGTCGCCGATAAGCTACGCAGGTGGCAACCACCGGACCGCTCGCTGACCGCCTTTCGTCGTTGGTTGGATGGCGCGGAACCCCATCTGTTTGTCACGTTCGACCAGGCTACAGCCGCTGAGCGACGTAACATGCCATTCATCACACCCGTGCATCCACTCGCACGTCTGGCGACGGAGGAACTCAAGTCAGGCGGGAAAGCCCTGAGAGCATGTGTGCGGGCGCAGTGCGCCGAATTCCCAGTCGGCATTTACGTCTTCACCTGCGATCTTTGGGAAACTATCGCCGTTCGCCCGGAGCTCCGTCTGGTGTCCACAGTCTGGGATCTTAGCTCCCAGAAGGAAGTCCCAGAAATGGCGTCCCATCTCCTGCGGCTCTTGGCCTGCGCTGGGAATTGTGACCGGGGCTCGATTGACGCTGCGCTGGTAGATGGCTCGCTGGCTCAAATCGACCAGCGAGTCCACGAGGCGCATGATGCCGCCCTCGCCGAACTCGCCAGGGATAATTCGCGTTTGGTTGAGCAGAAGCTCGCGAGCCTGGGAGCTTACCATCGCAACCGCGTCGCCCGCATCCAAACGGAACTGGCAAACGCCACGGAGGATCGAATTCGACGGATGAAAACAGCCGAGTTGGCCCGGATTGGCCAAGACCACGCTGCCCATTGCGCCGGGATCGAGGCTCGCCGTCGGGCGGACATCGTCCGCGAGCGGGTGGCGTTTGGAGTAATGGAGGTGGTTCATGCCCACTGATTACGTCCAGATCCGCGATGAAAACATCCTGCGCTACGGCACCGAAACCGCGCATCTCGCCTTGCTTGGCGACCTGTATTCGGACCGCACGCACTTCATCTTTGAATTGCTGCAAAACGCCGAGGACGCCAAGGCATCGGCGGTTCAGTTTCAACTACTGGCCAACGCCTTGGAACTCAGTCATGACGGACGTCTCTTCAATACTGAAGATGTCCGCGGGATCTCCAGCATCTGCCAAAGCACAAACCGGGGCGACCCGGAGCGCATCGGTAGATTCGGCATCGGTTTCAAATCCGTTTATGCCTACACCCGGCATCCCGAAGTCCATTCCGGCGACGAACATTTCTGCATCGAACACTACGTGCGCCCTCTGAAGGCGGCGCCGCGCACACCCGGCGACGGCCTTACCACTCTGATCTGCCTTCCATTCAATGGCTCGGCCGTGGCGCCCGCGCTGGCAAAGCGGGAGATCGCACGGGCGTTCGAGCGACTTGATCCGACGACGCTGCTGTTCTTGCGGCACGTGAAACGTGTGGAACTGAGTGCCGACGGGGTCGTTGCAGTGGTGCTGGAAAGGCGGCGGACAGATCAAATCTCGCCTTGGGTTCGACTCGTGGAGCTGGGTTCCTCTACGAATGGCGCTGCGCTGGAGAAATGGCTCCTTTTTGAGCGAGCGGTGAAATTGTCGACTCCGACCGGCCGCGATGTCGAGACCCGGGTAGAGCTCGCCTTCGAGTTGACGCCGGCGAGTTCCAAGGAGGCATTTGAAATTGTAGCGCGTGAACGCGCCGTATTGGCCGTATTCTTCCCCACCGAATGGAAAACCGCGACCGGGTTCATTCTGCAAGGCCCCTACGTGCCGACGCCGGCGCGGGACAACATTCGGCAGAATGACCCGACCAACAGCCTGCTGGCTGGGGAAAGTGCCAAATTGGTCGTGGACAGCCTGTGCTGGCTTCGTGAGCAGGGCGCTCTGACTCCAGGTGTCCTGAATACGCTGCCGCTCAAGCGATCGGATTTTCCCGAAGACACACTGCTCCGGCCGTTGTTCGACCACGTGTTGGAGGCGATTCTCGGAAAACCCCTCCTGCCGGCCCACACAGCGGAATCAAAGCCCCAGAATTTCGTCGAAGGCTGTAAAGCGGTGGCTACCAGTTCTGCTTCTTTGCGTGATCTGCTCGGGGATGGTCTCCTTGCGGAACTGGCAGGCGATCAATCATGCAAGTGGTTGGCGGATGGCCTGACGGTCAAAGGAACCTCAGATCTCGCGAAGTATCTGCGTGAAGAGGTTGGGGTGCGCGAGATCTCGGCTCGTGACTTTGTCGCCTGGCTGGGCACCAAGGATGCCGCCTGGTGGAAAGGGCTGGATGAGGCATGGCTGACCAAGTGCTATCGCTATTTGCACACGCAAACCGCCGAGCATCCTGCGCTGAAGAAGTTGCCCATCGTTCGATTGGAAAGCGGAGAGCACCTTGTGCCTACCGACGAGGCGGTGTTTTTCCCAGCGGAGAACGCTCATGAAAAAGAGGAGCTGGCGCCATTCCTCATGCAACTCCCAATCGTCCGTCAGTCCCTGCTCGAAGATGAGAAGGACAAGACCGTTGAGAGCTTTCTCCGGCAAATGGGAGTGGCGCCGCTGGTCGCCTTTCAATTCATCCAGAAATACTTGGTGCCGCGTTACGCAAGCCCCAAGGACGTCACTTTGGAGCAGAATCGTTCCCACGTCCGCTTTCTGAGAAGGGCTTTCTCACGCATGTCACCGGACGAACTAAAGACCGCCATTTCAGAACTCCAGAAGGTAAAGGTCCTGATTTGCCACCACGCCAGTGACCCAGAACCCAACTACCTGGTGGTTCCGACCAGCGCCTATCTGCCGTCCACTTATACGAATGACAGCAAGGTGGAACTCTTCTTCAAAGCATCGCCGGACACCTGGTTTGTTGATCGGGGATACATTTCTGAAGGGGAGGAAACGAAGATGTGGAATTCGTTTCTGACCCAACTGGGCGCGGCAGAACTGCCACGTGTCACAGACACTGAAGAGTGGCATCGCAAGGACCGCAAAGTCGACGGATTGAAAGCCGCTTTGAACTGGATCGCCAAGGAACCGTCGGAGACGTGTGCAGTCTTTGCCGGCGCCGTTTGGTCGGTGGCCTGTCGTCTTCTGCCCGGAGACGGAGGCTACAGCGAATACCAATGGGAGCAATTCCTGCATGGTCGCCAGGAGAACTACGGCCCCCGCGGAGGGTATCTTGGCTCCCAGCCGATCGACGCCAGCTTCTTTGTTGCCCTGCGAGACACAGCGTGGTTGCCAGATGAAGCGGGGAAACCTCACAAGCCCGGGCAACTGTTTGAGGACACCAAATACAATCGCGAGTTGTTGGGAGACTCGGTGTTTTATCTCCATCTCGACATCTCACTCAAGACAGGCAAAGAGGAATGGCTGGCAGGCAATCTTGGAATTCGGCCGGCGCCCACCAAAGAAAGTGTTTTGGGCCGCTTGAGATCCCTCAAAGTCGCAACGGCGACAACTGATCAGGCACGACCGCTCTATGAATTCCTGGATCGAACTCGCGCAGATGTAAGTGAGGTCTTTGAGAAGGAATCCTTGATCCTTTGTCCTGGCCCTGAGCCCGGATGGATTAAACCGTCTCAATCATTCTGGGAGGATGAGTCCGCAGTCTTTGGCTCCACGCGAGGCTACCTCAGGAAACACTATCCCGCACTTCGGGAGTTCTTTTCACGGATCAGGGTGGTCGCGAACGCCGGGCCAACAGATTATGCGAGGGCGTTGTTGGAGATCGCCGCGGCAGGGTTGACCGAGGAAGCGACACGAATTCGTGTCCATCGCATCTGCAAGCGATTAGCGGATCGCTTGGAGGAAGGCGGGGACTGGCAGAAGGAGGAAGACTGGAAGGCCATCTGGAAGCGGCTTCTGCAAGGAGATCACTGGCTTGGGAGGTGTGCCGACAAGTATGCGTTCAGAGCACTGAAGCAACTTGTCAGAATGGACAACGAGCACCTGGCCGCGCTCTTCGAAGGAAAACTTTCGTTCTGGCCGTTCCCGAACCTCAATGACTTTGCATCCGAGCAGTTGAGCGTAGTCGGTTGTTCGTCAGCAAGGTGCCGCTTCACTCCAGTGGAACCGGGCGGGGCGGATGAACGATTGTCCCAGCAGTTGAACAAGCACTGGCCGCTGATTTGCGCATTCCTCAATTCCGACAAATGGAAGTCCGCGGTCCGCGAGAACGCTGACACCGCACTCGCTCGAAAACCTGTTGTCAACCAGGCGACCCGTATAGCCGTGACATACGAGTTGGCTGGCGTGACCGTTGAGGAACCTGAGGGCAAGAGCAGCTTCTTTGATGGTGAAAGCGGGACTCTTTGGCTGGCGAAGGGGTTGGATGAAGATGACGCGGCTGAGGCCATGGGGGATGCACTCCAGGAGTTTTTTGGGCCGGAAGTGCTCCGCGAATTTGTTTGCGACCTGTTCCGCAAAGCAATCGCCAAAGCTCTGGAAAAGTGGCGCAAGAAAGGGTTGATACTCACGGCACCCATTGAGTCCCCGACTGAGGGGCCCAAGCCGTCCCCCGCAGATGACGCTGAGCCAGTTCAACCTAAAGTCGAGCAGTCTGAGGGTCCTGACGGAAAGACTGAAGCGGCGGTGACCACCGGTGCTGGATCAGCAAGCGATCCTGAACCCACCAGGCAGCAGCCAATCAGTGGGCGCGATGGCGAGTCTTCCAGCGCAACCGGGAACGAGACTGGAATGACCCCCGTGTCCGGTGACGGTCAGCCGCCAAGGAAAGCCGATCCCAAAACCGGATCTGCGACGTCGCCTGCGCGGACGCGGGGCGAGGAGAAAGCAGACGAGGAAGAAGAGAAGGAGCACGGAACCTCCGGGGGCGGCAAGGGAGCCGCACCCGCAGGTGCTGCCGGTGACGTCGGACAAGCCCTCAATGATGCATTCAACAAAACCGGAAAGACCCAGATCACCGATGATCGGCCACAATCCGGCGAGGTCAGAAATCCGGCAGACCGCAGGAAACGGACACGCGTGAATTACTCCTCCCGGAAATCTAGCGAGCCGGCGGTCGCCCAGCGCACGACACAACGCACCGTTGATATCTGGGATCCCAAGAACAAGGTCGTGCGCGATTTCCTTTACGAGGAGTATTCACTGGCGAGTGACGGGTTCTCAGCGGGGCTGAGCGCCCGGCGGGGCTACGAACGGCGCGCGGCGAGCCGGCCGAATCTTGGTAGGTTGGACGGTGTTTGTCCCACCGGG
>CAINDV010000407.1 GCA_903847485.1 uncultured Verrucomicrobiota bacterium | reverse complement strand
CGTGATGTTCTATGGTGCGCTCGCAAGTGTCCCGCCAGCCTGAAAAACTATCAGACGCAAGAGCTGCGCCGAGCGCTGGAACCGAAATCGGCCCTATCAGGTTCATGGGCAGAACTGCTGGAGCGGTGTCCACACTGCGCGGGAGGTCGAGCGGCAGCGTCTTCCGCGCGCCCGCTACTCCCGTCGCCCGCGCTCGCCCATGATTTCGCGAGCGGCGACTTGGTGGATTTCGAGCGCTGTTCGGCCGAAGCAGACGAGCCGCACCTGTTCCACGGTGGAGTTGGTTTCCAAGAACGTTTTCGTCTCAACGATGGCGATTCGCGCCGCACGCTCCATCGGAAAACCATACGCGCCGGTGCTGATGCTTGGGAAGGCGACCGTCTGGATGCCGTGCTTCACCGCCAGCGCGAAACAGCTCCGGTAGCAGTTCGCCAGCAGTTCCGCTTCGCCGTGCGTCCCGCCTCGCCACACCGGCCCAACCGTGTGAATCACCCATTTCGCCGGCAACCGGTAGCCGCGGGTGAGCTTCGCCCGCCCAGTCGCGCAACCGCCGAGCGTGCGGCACTCGGCCAGCAGCTCCGGCCCCGCCGAGCGATGGATGGCCCCATCCACTCCGCCGCCGCCGAGCAGCGATGTGTTCGCGGCGTTTACGATGGCTCCGACGGTTTGGTGCGTAAGGTCGCCTTCGACAAGTAGGAGGCGGTTGGGACGGTCGTTGATTTTCATGCCGGAAGTCAGACGTAGCGGTAAGGCGTTGTCAGGGGGAACGCGTTTGGTAGATGGCGCACCTCGCGCACTAAGCCGTTGGCCAGCAGCACCTCGACGATGTCGAAGCGGACTTTCACCTGCGGGTGATGTAGCAGCTTCAGATAGTCGAGCGCAGTCTGCGAAAGCAACCGCCGCTTGCGTGCGTCCACGGCGGCGGCGGGCCGCGTCCAGTCTTCCGAGGAACGCGTCTTCACCTCCACAAACACCAGGCCCTCGCCATCTCGGAAGATCAGGTCAATCTCACCGCGCGGGCTGCGGAAATTCGCCGTGAGAAACTTCATGCCCAGCCGCCGCAAATGCCGCCTGGCCGCGCGTTCTCCCAAGCGGCCGCGGCGCAAATGCTCCGGCTCTGGTTCGCGGGTAAAGATGGAACTGACAAACTGCCAGAGGCTCATGCGAAAGGACGCAGGTTGAAAGATGAAGTGCGAATTGTGGCGGCAAGGCTGGCTTTCTTCATGTTCAATTCTTCATTCGCCTAAAACAGTTCCGGCTCCGCCGGTTTGAGCGGCGCGAAGCTGCGCCGGTGGATCGGACACGGCCCGTGCCGCACGATGGCGCTCAGGTGCGCCGGCGTGCCGTAGCCTTTGTGCGCCGCGAAGCCGTACTCCGGCCACTGGCGGTCGTAAGCGAGCAGCAGTCGGTCGCGCGTCACCTTCGCCAGCACGCTGGCGGCGGCGATGGAATAGCTGCGGGTGTCGCCCTTGACCACGGCGGTCTGGGGAAAGCGCAGTGATTTCACCGGGAGGCCGTCCACCAACGCGTGGGGCGGCGGCGGACACAACTGGCCCAGCGCTTCGTTCATCGCTCGGTGCGTCGCCTGGAGGATGTCGATGCGGTCAATCACCGCAGCCTCAACCAGCGCGACGCCAAAGCGAATTTCCTTCCTTGATGTCAGCGCTACGAAGAACACCTCGCGCTGCGTTTCGGTGAGTTGCTTGGAGTCGTTCAAGCCAGTCAGTTCGGCGGGCAAGCCGTCCTTCAGCCATGCGACGGGCAAGACGACGGCCGCCGCCACCACCGGCCCCGCCAGCGGACCGCGCCCGGCCTCGTCCACGCCGGCGACCCCGACGATGCCCCGGGCGGACAACTCGCGCTCGAAGGCGAAGCGGTCCGGTGTTTCCCGGTCGGCAGCAGTTGTGGAGCGTCTCCGCACGGCGATCATGGCACAACGACCGGCCCTCGCTGTCAATCCAACTTTCCTGCCCACCGTCGCGGAGTGTGCCCGCAGGCCGGTCCCACTCCGGTTCAAAACCTCGGTTTGCGAAACATTTGGCCGCCGTCAGGACGAAGGCTTGTTCGGCGCAGCCTGGCGTAGCCGCTCCACGTCGGGCTGGGAGGCTTGAAAGCGGTTTTCCAATTCGAGCAGCAGCGGCTCAAGCCCCGCGAGGGAGCCGTGTTCGGCCAAATCCTGAACTTGCAGGCCAAGTGAGCGCATGGAACTCAGGCCAAAGATTCCGGCGCTGCCCGCCAAGGCGTGGGCGGCGAGGCCCAGCGCCTTAAAGTCGGAACCGCTGGCCAACTGGCGCAGTTTCGCCAGACGCAAGGGGGTATCGGCGAGAAATGACCCCAGCAACTCCGCCGTCGCCTCGGCACCAAAGTCCCGCCGCATGGCAGCCACCTGGCCTTCCAGGTCATCACAGTCAACAGGCGGCGCGGCGGGAGGTGGCAGAGTTTCCGCCGGGGCGGTCGCCTCGCTGAGTGCGACTTCCAGCACTTCAAAGCGGATCGGCTTGCTGATATAGGCATTCATCCCGGCGGCGAAGCACCTTTCGCGGTCGCCCTGCATGACGTTAGCTGTCATCGCGATGATGTGGACCGGCCGGCGCGCTCCGGGACGCTGCGCCTCGCGGCGGCGAATTTCGCGCGTAGCCTCGTAGCCATCCAGCACGGGCATCTGGCAATCCATGAGGATGACGTCGTAATGGGTCCGATCCCAAGCTTGGAGGACTTTGTCTCCATCGACGGCGTAGTCGGCTGGATAGCCCAGTTTATCGAGCATGAACATCACCACCCGCCGGTTGACGTCGTGGTCTTCCGCCACGAGGAGACGGACGTTTCGGGTGGTGGGCGGCGGGACGCTCTCGAGGTGTACTCGCGTGGTGCCGGTGGCACGTTTGAGTGCATCAGCGCCGATGGGCGTAAGCAGAACTTCGAAGAGGTGGGACTGCTTGACAGGCTTGGTAAGTTGCGCAAACACGCCTTTAGCAGAAGGCACCGATTCCCCCCCCGCGGCACCGGACATCAGGACCACGCGCGGAGGGGTGGCAGGAAGAGACTGGAGTTGCTCCAAAAGGCTGTCGAGGTTGAGATCGGGCAGGTGCTTGTCCCACAGCAAGAGTGCAAAGGGGCGGCCGGCTGCGGAGGCTTCCCGCAGTTGGGTCAGGGCTTCCTGCCCGCTGGCTGCTTCGGAGCAGTCCATGCCCCAGGTCTGAAGCATCGCGCTAACCGATTCGCGGCAGGCGGGTTGGCTGTCTGCCACAAGCACGCGGCGTCCGGCCAGGTGGCCAGCAGGCGTGCTGGCGACGGCGGCGCGGCAGCGGTCGATGGTAACCTCGAACCAAAACGTCGATCCCTGGCCCGGCCGGCTATCGAGTCCGATGCGTCCGCCCATCAATTCGACCAGTCGCTTGGAGATGGCCAGCCCTAAACCGGTGCCGCCGTATTTACGAGTGGTGCTGGAATCGGTCTGGGTGAAGGGTGAAAAGAGGTGGCCCTGGTGCTCGGGAGGGATGCCGATGCCGGTGTCACGCACGACGAAGCGGAGCCGTGCCTGGGTATCGGTTCTCTCCGCGCATTCCACGCGTACCACCACTTCACCCTGTTCGGTGAACTTGAGCCCGTTGCCCAAGAGGTTTATCAGAATCTGGCGGAGCCGGCCATCATCACCGAGCAAGGCGGTGGGCACGCCGGGTTGGATGACCGCGGCAAAGCCCAGGTGTTTGGCGTCGGCACGAGGCGCGAGCAGGTCGAGCACGCCCTCCACCAGCGCGACTAGATCGAAGTCCACCGGCTCAAGCACCAGCCGGCCGGATTCGATTTTGGAGAAGTCGAGGATGTCGTTGATGATGTCGAGCAAGGCTTCGCCACTGTTGCGGACTGCCTCGACCAGTTCTTGCTGGCGGGGCTGGAGCGGGGTGTCGCGCAGAAGTCTGGTCATTCCGATGACGGCGTTCATCGGAGTGCGAATCTCATGGCTCATCACGGCCAGGAAATCGCTCTTGGCTTGGTTGGCCGCTTCGGCGGCCTCCTTGGCATGCTGGAGCGTGGCTTCCACACGCTTGCGCTGGCTCAGGTCCACAACAGTAGCGACGGATCCTACCACGTAGCCGTCGCGCCATTGGGGCACTTCGGTGACTTGAGCGTAAACCATGACCCCATCGGCGCGCAGCAGCCGGGTTTCATAGGTGATAGTCTGGCCGCCCTGGCGCTGGGTGGCCGCCTGCCGCGACGCCGGGAGGTCTTCGGGAGAGGTGAAATCCTCCGGCCTCCGTCCGATCAGATCCTCGGCGCGGCGGCCGAGGGTTTGCGCATAGGCAGCGTTGACGAACGTGAACTGACCGTTGATGTCCGTGATGGTCAGTCCCTCGCCCATGAGGTTCATTACCTGCACCGCGAAGTCGCGCTGCCCTTGCAAGTCGGCGGCAGCACGCTTGCGCTCGGTGATATCCGAGGCAATGCCGAGAAAGCCGGTGATCTGACCGTGTTCGTTGAACAGGCCCGAGACCGAAAGCATTACGGGAAAGCGGCTGCCATCCTTGCTGACGTATGTCCACTCGCGCTCGTCCGGCTGGCCAAGCCGGGCCTTGGCGACAACGACCTCGAAGCCGGGGGCGAGCTCGCGGCCGAATTCTTGCGAAATCTCCGCCGCGCGCCGGGCAATTTCTGCGGGGTCGTGGATCAGGACCGGGGTGACGCGACCCACAACTTCCGCCGCGCTGTAGCCGAGCATCCGTTCGGCGGCGGAATTGAAAGTGCGGATCAGCCCGTCGGGCGCGGTCGAGATGATCAAGTAAGTGGCGCCTTCGAGAATGGCTCGCTGGAAGGCATTTGTCTTGCGAAGCGCGAACTCGGCCTGCTTGCGCGCGGTGATGTTGCTCGCGATCTCCATGAAGTTGAGGATGCGGCCCTGCGCATCCCGGATGGGCTGAACTTCGAGAGCGACCCAATACTTCTGGCCGGTCTTGGTGTAGTTCAGCAACTCGACGCTGAAGCCTTCGCCTTGGGCCAGTTGTCGGCGGGTGAAGCGGACTGTTTCCATGTCGGTCTCCGGCCCTCGCAGGAGGGCGCTGGGCTTGCGCCCGCGGGCCTCCTTCAAGGTGTAGCCCGTGAGCCGCACGAAGCCTTCGTTGACCCATTCGATCCGCCCGTGGGCGTCGGTGAGCACGACGGCATTGTCGGTACGGGCGGCGATCAGCGCCAGCTTCCGGGCGTCGGCTTCCTGCTGGCGCAATTGCTCCTGGGCCTGGTGGAGCGTCAGATTTTGCTCCACCAGCCGGGCGTTGGCTTCCTCGGCGCGGCACAAGGCTTGGTTGAGATCGTCGGAAGTCTGTCGGAGCAGCGAGTAACTGATGGACTTGTCTTTGGTGGCACGCTCGAACTTGAAATCGAGCCGTGCGATCTGGTGCTCAACCACCGCGACGAGGGCGGCCAGTTCCGCGCACTCGGCCGGCGTGGCCCCGTGAGGGGTCATCGCCGCCAGCCGTGTTTTGAGCTTCTCCAAGGACACAACTATTTCAGCCACAGGAAGGCCAGGGCGCAGGTTTCGTTGTAGAATTCGCAGTGGCCGGCCGGGTTGCGGCCAATTTCCCCGTAGGTGAAAAAGCCGATGCCGGGCACGTTCCAGACGCGTTGGGCGGCACGGATTTCATCCTCGACCATCGGGCCCAGGGCCAGATGGCGGGCCATGCAAGAGAAGACGAGCATCAGGTCCGGCTTGGCTGGCATTTTGGGGTAAGCCTCAAAATCCCGGCGAGCCAGGTCAATCGTCTCGAATCCCGGCGAACTCGAAAAACGCACCCGGGCACCCTGCGGTACCGTGCCGGCGAACACCAGGGCGCGGCGGGCGTGGTCCACCCCGACCACGGCGCGCAAGACATGAGTGCCATCGTCCCGCATCACTTGGAGCGGATACTCCACGCCGATGCCGGGCAGATCTTCCTCCTCGATACTGAGATATTTCTTATACACGTCCAAGGCCGGTTCGCCGTCAATGGTCAGCAGCGTGTTGCCTTCGGAACGGGTGATGGTCTTGGGTGCGCCAAGCCCGACCCAACCACTGGTGGCCAGGCCCTCGAGCGCCACGCGTTCGTGGTCCAGCACACAGACGACTGCGCCGTCGCGGGTGACGCGGCCATTGGTGAAAGTGAAGGTTTCCCTGAACACAGCGTCATCGCCCGCCAATCCGCCAAAGAGCGGCACTTCCTCCGGGAACTGGCCAAGCAATCCTCGCACGACCTGCTCTCCGTCGCGCTTGAGGCCGCTTAGGGCGACTAGGAATGCTGGCTGCGGGAAGATGCTCTTACCCCACGCGCCAATCGCCTCGCCAAGCGCCAGCGAGTCCAGCCCCTGCCCGTCAAAAAGTCGCACTTGAAACGTGGCGGACGGCAACTCTAGCAAAGCCACGACCGACGAGCGTTCAAGAGCAG
The DNA here is from genome assembly GCA_903847485.1 of uncultured Verrucomicrobiota bacterium. Lineage (GTDB taxonomy): Bacteria > Verrucomicrobiota > Verrucomicrobiia > Limisphaerales > JAJXZI01 > CAINDV01. The sequence goes on along the minus strand of CAINDV010000407.1, from coordinate 484 downwards.
CGCCACGGTGGGCATCCGCGATGATCTCTCCGCAGGAACTGCAGCCGAAGAAGGGGAACGGAAATTCGACAAGCGCGCCGGATATGGCCTCGATGTCCAAGGCGACGGAACAGAATATAATACCGAAGGTGGGCCGGAGGCCATCGGCAACGGATTGGCGCACTCCTTGGAGTAGATCCGTCGGCGATTCGGCGGAGAATATGGTCTTGTTCATTATACCATGCCGGCAAGCGGACCAGCCGTCCCAGGCGGGCTGCTGGGAGAGGCGGTCCACGCCACGCGAGGCACTCTAGGGGGCAGTGTGTGGTTTGTCCATCCTTCGCGCCAGTCGGGGCCACGCTGGGCACGGCATTTTCATATGCATCGGGAGTGGGCCCTAACCACAGGGCTCGCACTTTTTGCTAGACCCATCCCGTGTTTTCGAGTGAAATGGGCTGGGATGAAACCACTATCTGTTGCCTGCCCAGCCTTTACCGCTGACCCG
>CAINDV010000406.1 GCA_903847485.1 uncultured Verrucomicrobiota bacterium | reverse complement strand
AGGAGCCTCGCCCTACCGCTGGGTAACTTTTCAAACACGTTCTGAGGCTGCTTTCTGTTGCTCTGCCGTCCGCGCCGGTGGCCTCCCGACCAGCAGTTCTGCCCATGAACCTCAAAATGCCTTCCTTGATTGCCAACGACTTGCACATCTTGAGATTCATGGGCGTAACGCGCGTAAAAAGTTCGGGGTGGTCTCATTTTGCTGGGAGCGCGGACAATTCTGTCGCCTGGCACCAAGTTTGCGCCCGTCGGCGGACAGGATTGTCCGCGCTCCAAGCCATAATGAGCACGCCAAGCGTCCTGGGCGCGTGGCAGGGCCGATGAACCTGTTTTCGTCCATCCTCACGCACCGGCGATTTGTGGATGAGTTCATTGGAAGAATTGCTCGCCCCATTCAGCCTTGAATTGCGCAACGCACCCGCAGCGGCTAAACCTCCTGCACTCATGCCTCACGAAACCTGCCCCCATTGCGGCGCGGACCTGCCGCGCCGCGCCCGGGCCTGCCCGGAATGCGGCTCCGACGAGCAGACCGGCTGGTCCGAGCGCGCCCGCGCCGATGACCTCGGCCTGCCGGACGACGATTTCGATCACGCCGCGTTTGTGCGCGAAGAGTTCGGCACCGAGCGCGCCAAGCCGCACGGCCTTTCCTGGTTTTGGTGGCTCGTGGCGCTATTGCTGGTGGCGCTGCTCCTCTGGGGCCTGCGCTGAGCCGTGCCTATGGCCATCGGCGTGCGGCGGTCCCAGCCGCAGCCGGGTCAAGGCAGCAATTCTCCCAATCAACTGATCCACAAATCGCCGGAGCGCAGGGATGGACGGAAACAGGTTCATCGGCCCGGCCACGCGTCCAGGGCGCTTGGCCTGCTTATGGCCCGGCCAACCCCCGCCGGGTGAGGGCACCGGGCCTACAAGCTGCGCCGTCGTTGATAGGGGTAGGGACAAGGGGTGGAACCTGGCCCCTCCCTCCGAACCGGACGGGCGGATTTCCCGCATCCGGCTATCCAGTCAATGAGTGCGTAAACCTACGATGGTCCGCGTCCATTCGTGTTCTGCTTTCAAGCTCAGCAGCCCACAACGGGCCAACCATTCATTCGGCCAGCGTGGCTGCGCCGCGCCCAGTCCTTGACTGGTGCAGCCGCGTCGCTTTGGCAGCCGGCTCCGCAACCGTCGCCGCACGTAACCATCCACCTCCGCAAACACGTTGGCCTGGCGGTGCTGGAAATACCCTTCTTGTTGCTGTGCTGGGGCATGTCCACGGAGGAGGTGTCACGCCCGCCGTCCCAAGTGCCGTCAATTTTCATCATCGCGTCGGCGGCCAGGCACCAGCCGGGTTTGGCCAGGCTGAGTTTGACGGGGCTGCGGGACGCGAAGGAGCCGGCGGGGTTTTGCCAGGTGCGGATGCCGCCGAAGTGCTGGTAGCCGATCACGAACGGGTTGTAATCCGGCTCGTAAGTGGGGAACGTGGGGCGGTTGGGGCACGTCCAAACGGAGCCGGCGGAGTTCGTCCGGATGGTAAGGCCCGCCTGCGCCCAGAGCTCGCGCTGCGGTGGGTCCACACAGTTGCACAGTTGGCTGACGCGCCTCGACGACTTTTTCGCCGTTCCCATTGGCGCACATCGCGGACACGACGGCGAGTTGGTTGGGAACTCGGGAGAAAGCGGGCGGTGGAGGCTCAACGGCGGTCAGGTCCAAAGCGCCAGGGAGCGCCGGATGATCTCATCCAACTCGGCCTTGGTCTCGGACTCGCCGCCGAAGGTGAAGGTGCTAGTCAGGTGTTTCCAGTCGTCCAGCGTCAGGCCGTAGAGGTCGCGGGCGATGAAGACTTCCAAGGCGGCGCGTTCTTTCACGTCGCGTGGATTACTTAGGAGCTTCTCGGCAATGCCCGAAAGCTGAGTCTTCTCGTTCGCGGAGGTTTTGGGAATGGGAAGTTCGTAGAGATAGAACAGGCTCACATTCGCGGAAACCTTGTTGCGAATGTAGTAGTTCAAGACCAGTGAATTGAGCAACGCCAGCAATCCATTAACAACCTCATCGGGAATGGCGGTCTGGGTCAGTTTGCCGTCGGAACTAATCTCATATTCCAGCGGCGTGAGGTAATTCAACGAATGACCCAAGCAAACACCGGCGGCCACCAAGGAAGAAATCAACGTGCGCTCATCCGTTGAGCGAGCAATATTCCGGTAAACCAATCGCGGCGCTTCGTAATTCACCTTGAACTTCTTGGCTTTGAAAACCTGCCGCAAGCGTTCCGCCAGTTCATCCTTCTTGGCCGGAACAGGCTTGCCTTCAAGTTGGGTTGCCTCCGAGTCACGGACAAATTGAGCGAGGCGGAAGATTTCCTTGCGCAGAAGCTCCTCGCGGATTTCCTTCTCAACCACGAAGTAACCAACTGGGGAAAAGTGATTGTCGAATTGATGCACCATCTTGCCTTCGTAAAGCGGCAGTTGGCCGGCAGACAGTTGCTTGCCTCCGGTCTTGTGAAAGAAGTGCGCGTCCTCAGTGATATGAAACTCACGGCGGAAAACGTTCCCCAATTCCCGCAAGAGTTGGTGGTCGCTGCGAATGCTCGCGCAGAGTTCGTAATCTCTCTGCGTCCGAAACTCCATGAAGGATGAGTTAGTCGGCGAAAACCGTTGCACCATATCAACGCTGTATTTGACGGGAGCACAAAAAACGTCCTTCGGATCGTGAAGGTAAAAGCGGCCGTCAAAGACATGACCTTCTGCTGGTAACGCGCCTTTAACAACTTTGAAAAAACCGAACTTGAATTGAGGGTGGACATCCGGGAAAATCTGCTTCCGCGTTTCTCTACCTGCATCAGTGACCTTATAGCCTTTGTTCTCAAACGATGTCAGCTCATTCAAAGTGTGTTCTGTCGTGAGCCAGCGGCGAAGGTCGGCGCAGCCTTCATCCGTCTGAAATCCTGACGGAACCAACAGCGAAAGCGCCCCTGCGTGCCGGACAAGGCCAAGATTGTTTTCGATAAACAGTTTCCAGAGATTCCAGTCGCCCGTTCCTTGTTTTTCAAACTGGCGACTAAGGTACTCCTTGTACTGATCATACCATTCCTGGTGTTCCTTCCATCGCAGCGCGAACTCCGGCTCTTCCTTTATCCTCTTGCCGAACCATTGGTCGAAGTCGCTCCGGTCACGCGAGTATTTCCCCACCTTCGCAAACTCCTTGGCAACTGGCTTAACGTTTTCCCACGGCGGATTGCCGATGACGCCGTCGAAGCCTTGCTCGGCACCTGTACGGGCCTTGCCGTCGGTCTGGAACCACGCCGGGAAAAAACTCAGCGCGGCGAAGAGGGCCGGCGCAGGGAGCGATTCGGCTTGGAAGTGTTCCGTCAGGTTCTTCCGTAGCTTGGTCTGGAGCTGGAGAGCTTCCTCCAGCGGCGCGTGCTCGGATGGATTGGCTATGTATTGCTCCCGGAGGGTGCAGAGCTTTTCCACAGCCTGCCCGCATACCTCGGTTAGGTAGCGGACTTGTTCGGCGAGATCGGTGTCCACCAGCGAATCGGCGCAGACAAAGTTGAGTCGCAGGTTGGGCAAGGTGCGCTGGATGTTGCCCGTGAGACGGCGGAAGTTGTAGTCGTCTTTGGAGAGTTTCACCGCCTCTTTCCAAAAGTTAGTCTTGGCCACTTCGATGGCCCCCGCGTCCTTGTCCACGGCGTAGATATGCCGGAGTAGGATTTGAGCGACGAGCACGCGGCGATTGTCCAGGTTCCACCGGCGGCGGAACTCGCGGGCTTGCTGAACATTGGGCGGGGTGTTCAACAGATCGCCGCCGTTCTGCCAGTTCTTTACCCAGCCGCTGGCTTCCTCGAGGCGGAGATAGTGTCGCCAGAGGGCGCGGAGCACCTTGATGAGGAATCCGCCGCTGCCGGAAGCGGTGTCGCCGATGGTGATGCGGACGAGTTGCGCCATAAGCGCGTCCGCCGTGGCGAAGTCCGCCCGCCCGGCACTTACCGCTTCGCAGGTACGGGTGACTAGCGCGCCGCAGAGACTGTCCACGAGACTGTCGGCCATCGGCGTAGTGATGGTGGCGGGCGTGTAGTAGATGCCTTCGTCCTTGCGGTTGGCGGCGAGGAACATCTCGTAAGACTTACCGAAGATGTCTTCGTTGATGAGGCGGTAGTTGAAGTGAACGACGCCGCGCTGGAAAGTCTTACTCCATTGGTCCACGCCCAGAACGGCCTCCACCTTGGCGGCGAAGCGCTCCAGGTTGGCGGGGTCTTTGTCGAGTGACCCCCAGATAGACCGCTCGAAGAGTTCGGTGTCGTAGTAGTCCGAAAAGAACGCTTCGAAGCTGTGAGTGAAATGTTCGACCACCCGGTGCATGCCCTTGGTCTGCCAGTCGTCTTTTGCGTTTTGCCACTTATCCTGAAGGAAGCGATAGCGGACCAGTGAGTGGTCCTCCATCGTCTTAGCGAAGATAAGTTGGTTGAGGAACTGAATGACCAGTTCGTCGTGCTCGCCGGGGTTGGTGAACTGGATCGGGCGGAAGGCTTCGAACCAATCCTGAAGCTGCTCGAAGAAGGAGCGGTCCAGGTCGGGGCGAGCCTCGCCGTCTTCCGCCGCGCGGAGCACGTCCAGCAGGCTGCGGGTCTCCAAGGCACGTTCAAGTAGGTCAGCGAGGGAGAGTTTGGCAAAGGGTCGGAGCTGCTGCCAGACATCACGGGCGCTGTAGAGGTAGGCGTCGTGCAGATCGGTCAGGACAAGATACTCGGCGCGCTGAAGATACTTCTCGATCCGCTTGGTGTATTTGGCGGGAACAAGTGTGTCGCGCTTGAAACAGTCGCAGCTCTGGATGCGGAACAGCGGCTTGAGTTCGATAACAATGGTGGACTCTTCGGCGGCTTCGAGCGTGAAATCCACGAAGCCGGAACCGACGTTGACCTGGGGAATGACGGCGATGCCAAGAACATCGCTGACCAAAGCGCGGAGGACGCCCTCGGCGGCGGTTTCGGGCTTGGTGCCGCGCTGGAGTTGGTCGAGGTAGGCGTTGAGCGGCGCGTAGGCTGACTGGAAGCCAGAGTCCGGCAGCAAGGGGGTAATCTCGATTTCGGCGAGACCCACCAAGCAACGGAGTTCCGGTAGGATTTCGTTGGGTTTCATTTGGTTCGTCAGTCGCGGAAGGATTGTAAGGCATCGGCCGCGCTCTTCAAGAATAGAACCGTTGGCTGGCAATGGTAGGGCGACGTTCCTGCGGAGCTTCCGAATCCCACGCCAACCGCTGGCTCGGCAGAAGCCTCGCCCTACCGGCACTCGGTTTTTGTAGGAGCCGCCTTGACTTGAATTCACCGTTGCACCCGCGCGCCGCCGCCTTTCATGAGTTTCTCCACCTCGGACTTGGTAGCCATGCTGGTGTCGCCGGGCGTGGTCATGGCTAGCGCGCCGTGGGCGGCGCCGTAGTCCACGGCTTGCTGCGGGTCGCCGGTGGTTAGCAGTCCGTAGATGAAGCCCGAGGCAAAGCTATCGCCGCCGCCGACGCGGTCTAAGATTTCCAGGTCGGGATACTGTCGGCTCTCGTAGAACTTACCGTCATGCCAGGCGATGGCGGCCCAGTCGTTGACGGTGGCGGTCTTAGCGGCGCGTAACGTGGTGGCGGTGGCTTTGAAGTTGGGAAAGACTTTCACCGCCGTCGCGATCATGCGCTTAAAGGCGGTGACATCTATGTGCAATAGGTTCTCATCCGCGCCTTCGACATGGAAGCCAAGGCAGGCGGTGAAGTCTTCCTCGTTACCGATCATTACATCCACATAACTCGCAATCTCGCGGTTGACTTCGTGGGCGCGCCTCTGTCCGCCGATACTCTGCCAGAGGCTAGGACGGTAGTTAAGGTCGTAAGAGACAATAGTGTCGTGCTGCTTGGCTTTCTGGACGGCTTCGATAACCAGTTGCGGAGTGGTGTCGCTTAGTGCGGCGAAGATGCCGCCGGTATGAAGCCAGCGGACGCCGAGCCGGCCAAAGATATGATCCCAGTCGAAGTCACCGGCCTTGAGTTGGCTGGCGGCAGTGTGGCCGCGGTCCGAGACTCCGACGGCACCCCGCACGCCGAAGCCGCGCTCGGTGAAGTTGAGGCCGTTGCGCGTGACACGGCCTACGCCGTCGAAAGGCCGCCATTGGATAAAGTCGGTGGCGACGCCGCCTTGGAGGATGAAGTCTTCGAGCAGGCGGCCGATGTCGTTGTCGGCGAAGGCAGTGGCGACGGCGGTGCGCAGGCCGAAGCAGCGACGGAGGCCGCGCGCGACGTTGTATTCGCCGCCGCCCTCCCAGACACTAAACGCACGGGTGGTGCGGAGACGTCCCTCGCCAGGGTCGAGGCGAAGCATAATCTCGCCGAGGGCGAGCAGGTCGTATTGACAGGCGGCGGCGGACTTAGGTGTTAGTGCGGGCATAAGTGGATTCGGGTTAGTGGCAGCCAAGAAAGCGCGCCGGGAAGCTGCCAAGGAACGACCGCCGACTCAATGAATTTCTTAACTATTCAGAAGACCAACCACGGATTTCACGGATAGGCAAGGTTTGGCTAGAGCTCTTGGCTTTGGCCGGCCAGTCACTATCTGGGGCCTCAACTAAAGCGGAAACAACCACCGTTCCGCCCTATCCCATCCGTGTCATCCGTGAAATCCGTGGTTGGTCCTCTGAATAGTTACCGAATTTCAACGGGAAGTTCTCATCCGAGTTCTGAGTTCGTATTTGAACTTGCGCGGCGACGCCACGAAGGCTCAGAACTCCTGAGCCGTGAGCACAAATCCGCAACTGGCAAGGAAACGAGGGGAGTCCAAGCACGCCGGGTGAGGGCACCCGGCCTAGTGTGCCTGGCAGGTGCCGAACCTTTCGGGGTGAAACGTCCCCGACGGGGTGATGACGACAACCGTAGCCGAACGGCCAGGTGGGAACCGCAAGGAACTCACGCGAAAGGGCCGGAGGCCAACCTTCGACCGTAGGAACACGAACGGGCAGT
>CAINDV010000405.1 GCA_903847485.1 uncultured Verrucomicrobiota bacterium | reverse complement strand
GGCGAAGATCCGCCTCCCGCGGCAAACTGTTTTATCGATTGGTGCAGCAGGCAGTGGTGGTTTCCCCAGCGCCTTACAAACAACTCTGCGGTGGCAACCCCAAGCCCTTGGGGTAGGTTGAGTCAATTAGCGAGCCCAGTAGTCCAATTTGCTCGCAAGCTGCGCAGCAATTTGCGGGCAGACAGAGAGACAGAAAAATGGGGTTCCTGTTTGTTTTTCTGTCTTCAATTTTTCTGTCTGCTCTTCCCGTTCCGTTGCGGCTCGGCCGCGCTGCGCCTCAGCGTTGGAGCCGGATTCCGTCTCTCAACTACAGGGAAACGGCTAAGCCGTCACCATTCAGTAGCCGGTAGGGCGAGGCTCCTGCCGAGCCGTGGCTGGTGCAGATATCATCCCCTTTTTCTTTCGCGGCTGCCAGTCACTAAAGAGTAAGATCAGTCAGAGTGGCGGTCAGAAGCCTGTGCCTCAAGCCCAGCACGGCTCGGCAGGAGCCGAGCCTACCACCGTTTGCATAGATACGGCTAAGTGGATGCCGCACGCAACATTTGCCCAGGGCCATACGTTCTGGTCCGGCGGGGTACCGTGCCCGCTGGGCCGCCATCGCTGGCTGGTCAGGGCGGTTGCACCCGTGACCGGCGAGATTGGCGGAGAAAACACCGGCTTTCAGGAGTTATAGGTGAGGCCGGCGACGGGGCTGCGTAACCAATAGGCCGATGAAAACCGGCGGCCCCAATTTTTTGACTTGCCCCGGCTTCCGCCCTGCGGCAAGGTGGGGCCGGTAAAACAAAACAACAAAGTAACAAATCAATGAAAGGCATCTTTATGAAATTAAATCGGCCCGTTCACTTACTGGTCTATCCGCTGTTCCTCGCCCTCCTTACGGCGGGTTGCGCTCAGGTGGGAGTTAAGCGGGTGGGTATGGTCACGCAGCTTCGCCCCGACAAGATCGAAGAGTACAAGCGGCTGCATGCCGACTCCAATGCCGGCGTGCGCGACCTGCTCACCAAATACCACATGCGCAATTTCTCGATCTATCTCCAACAGATCGACAACAAGTGGTACGAGTTCGGCTATTACGAATACACCGGCCAGAACTTCGAGGCGGACATGGCCACGATGGCCAAGGAACCGCGTACCATCGAGTGGCTCAAGGTGTGCGATCCCATGCAGATCCCGCTCCCCGGGGCCAAGGGCTGGACCGAGATGGAGCGGGTTTACTTAAACCCCTAAACCGGGCATAGCCACCCGCGACTGTGGCCTCTTACTCGGTGCCACAGCCCGCTAGTCTTGCGCCATGCCACTGACCTAGGAATGGAGTATTTGATGACCAACCGGTTCGCAGCCTGGGCCGGGGTGACTGCGGTGTGGTAGCGGTTGTGGCAGATGCGTCCGCGGCGGCCGGCTGAATGGGTGGCCAACCACTCCCGCAGCCAGAGCAGATCGCCGGGTGCCATGCGGCAGCCCGGCATTAACAAGTTCGTCGTCATGCCACTGTTTTAACATTCAACGGGGCGGACGTCCGGAGAATTTACCGACAATCGGGGGATGCAATGTCTGCTACCGCGACGAGATAATTACCCTCGACACCAAGGCCGGCCAGAACTACCGTCTGAGCGGCGATCCGGGCAACCGATGACTTGCTGCCTAACGAGTCTTCCAAAGCGTGGAATACGTCACTATGAAACATCGCATGAGTGCCGGCCTTGCCGTGCTTGTTACTTCACTAGCCGTCCATGGCGTGGAACCCGTGCCCAAGCCTGACACGTCGGCGGCTGAGAAGAGCAGTCCCGCCGGCCAGTGGCGCTCGGAGCCGCCGGCTGATTGTCCGTTCCAACCCTCGGGGTCACTCACCGGCGTGGAGTTCACCGGGCGGCACGCCGAATACACCACGGCGGACACCTGGTATCCGTCGTGGGCGTCCGATGGCAACCTGTATTCGCCCTGGACCGATGGCGAGGTCAACGGCTTGGGTTGTGGCTCGGGCGGGGACGGCGCGGCCACCGGCCACGCCACGATCACCGGCGACGATCCTCTCAAACTAACTGTGATCAACCAGGGTGTCTTCAAGAGCAGTCCGCGCCCCTATGAAGGCCGCTATCCCTGTGGCAGCCTGGTCTATAACGGCGTCTGGTATTATGGCACTTATTGCCTGCATCCCTCGTGGCGGGAAACACGCGACGATATTCCCTATAACTGGCCGTGGCTCGGCCCGATCCCCGGTTTCCGGTGGTCCAAGGATTTTGGCAAAACCTGGAGCGAGACTCCTTGCACGCCGGCCAAGCCACTCTTCGGCGAGTCCGCCTTGAAGGGCGAACCGTTGAGAATCGGCGCGCCGCACTTCGTGGATTTTGGCAAGAACATGGAGCATTCGCCCGATGGCAAGGCTTATCTAACCGGCCATGGCGCGTCGGTAGGCCCCGAGGGCCGCCGCTTCGCCTATAACAGTTGGATGACCGGTGATGAGATCCATCTGGTGCGCGTGACGCCCAGCATCGAAAACATCAACGACGTCTCCAAATACGAGTTCTTCGCCGGCCACGATCCGTCCGGCAAGCCGCTGTGGAGTCGCGACTTCAAGGCGATCAAGCCGCTGGCCGGCTGGAAAGACAACATGGGTTGCGTGACCATGACCTACAACGCGCCGCTGAAGAAGTATTTCATGTGTGTGACCGACGGCGGCAACACGGTGGGCTATTTCAACACCTATCTCCTCGAATCCGACCATATTACCGGACCGTGGAAACTCGTCACCTATCTGAAGCACTTCGGCCAGCAGGCGTATTTCGTCAACATTCCCTCCAAGTTCATCAGCAAGGACGGGCGCACGCTGTGGCTTTGTTATTCGGCTAACTTCGCCGCTGGCTGGGGCAAGGCGGACATCCAATCGCGGCCGGAAGGCAGTAAATATGCCATGTGTTTGCAGGAGATTAAACTGCTGGGGCGCTAAGGTGATTGTGTTGGAGATTGTCGAGACTACTGCCCAAGCGGGGTCGCTTAACAAGGAGACGAGACAATGAATATGACCAATGCAATGTTATGCGGGATGACGGTCATGTTATTGCCCCCAATGGCCGCGATCCACGCTGCCGGATTGCATGTTGCCCTGACCGGCAACGACACAAACTCCGGAACGCCGCCGACCCCGCTGCGTACGATCCAGCGTGCGGCCGATCTCGCACAACCGGGTGATGTGATCACCGTGCATAAAGGCGTCTATCGCGAGCGTATTAGTCCGCCACGCGGCGGTGAGTCCGACACGAAGCGCATCATCTATCAGGCGGTTTTCGGTGAGAAGGTCGAGATCAAAGGCTCGGAAGTTGTTACAAACTGGGTGAAGGTGCAGAACGACACTTGGAAAGTCACTCTCTCTAACACCTTGTTCGGCAAGTTCAATCCCTACAGCGATCTGATTCGTGGCGATTGGTTTTCGGACCAAGGCCGTCCGCATCACACCGGGGCTGTCTATCTCAGTGGCGAGTGGCTCACTGAGTCGGCCAAGCTCGACGAGGTTCTGAAACCAGTCGGAACCACCACGCTGTGGTTCGGCCAGGAGGACAAGGAAAATACCACGCTCTGGGCGCAGTTCAAAGGAGTGGATCCTAACGAACAAGAGGTGGAGATGAATGTGCGCCAGACGGTGTTCTATCCGGAAAAGCCGGGCATGAATTATATCACCGTGCGCGGATTCACCCTGCGCCATGCGGCCACCCCGTGGGCACCGCCCACCGCCGAGCAGATCGGACTGATCGGCACGCATTGGAGCAAAGGCTGGATCATCGAGAACAACGTGATCAGCCACTCAGTATGTTCGGGTATCTCGCTGGGGAAATACGGCGACGAGTGGGACAACAAGTCGGCCGATTCCGCCGAGGGCTACGTCAAGACCATCGAACGAGCCCTCAAGAACGGATGGAACAAGGACACCGTCGGCAGCCATCTCGTCCGCAACAACAACATTTCGCACTGTGAGCAGGCAGGCATCGTCGGCAGCCTCGGGGCCGCGTTCAGCACCGTTGCCGGCAATGTCATCCATGATATCCATGTGCGAAAGTTGTTTGGAGGCTGCGAAATGGCGGGCATCAAGTTCCACGGTGCCATTGATGTCGAGATAAGCCGGAATCACATCTACCGGACCTGCCGTGGCCTCTGGCTGGACTGGATGGCGCAGGGCACGCGGGTCTCGGCGAATCTATTCCATGACAACGCCACCGAAGACAACGCCAAAAGCTTTGAGGCAGAGATTCCTGGAGGACGGCAAGACATGTTTGTCGAGGTGAATCATGGCCCATTCCTGGTGGACAACAACATTTTCCTTTCACCCTATTCGTTGAACAATCGCTCGCAAGGCGGCGCTTATGTTCACAATCTGTTCGCCGGTGCCATGAGAATCGTTTCTTTCGATAGCCGCCAGACCCCACGCCACAAGGCACATTCTACCGAACTGACAGGTCTGTGCGACAACCCGTGTGGCGATGACCGCTACTACAACAACGTGTTTGTGGGGCGTGGCGACCTGAGCAAATACGATACGGCTAAATTGCCCGTATGGATGAACGGCAATGTGTTCCTTAAAGGCACCAAACCCTCCAAGCATGAGACCAAGCCGCTGATCAAGCCAGACTTCGATCCGGCACTCAATCTGGTGGAGAAGGCCGACGGCTTCTACCCAGAAATCACCGCGGACAAAGCCTGGACCACCGAACGAACGCGCAAGCTGGTAACGACAGAACTGTTAGGCAAGGCGGCCATCCCCGATCAGGCGTTCGAGAATCCCGATGGCACGCCACTGCGCATCGACACCGATTACTTCGGCAAGAAGCGCAATGAAAAGAATCCGTTCCCGGGGCCATTTGAAATCCCCCAGGGTGGGAAACAGATACTGAAAGTTTGGGAAATAAAGAATGCAAATAAACCATGAAGACATTACTGATGATAGGATTGTGGCCGCTGGCCGCGCTGGCTGCTTTTACCCTTGGTTCTTCGGCGCGGGCCGGGAGCTACTATGTGGCAACCGATGGCAGTGACACCAACCCGGGCACGCTGGTGAAGCCGTTCGCGACCTTGCAACGGGCGCAGCAGGAGGCGAGGAAAGAGAGGTCAGAAGTCAGCGGTCAGAAGTCAGTCACGGTCTATCTCCGTGAAGGGACGTATTACCTGCCCGAGACCTTGGTTTTCAGCGCCGAGGATTCTGGCACCAAGGCCGCGCCGGTTGTCTATCAGGCGTATGAAAAGGAGGAACCGGTGGTCAGCGGCGGGGTGCGGCTGATAGACCTCCAGTGGCAGCCCTACAAGGATGGCATCATGCAGGCCAAGGTGCCGGCCGGCTTTGCTACGGACCAGCTTTTCGTCAACGGCGAACGCCAACCCTTGGCGCGGTATCCGAACTTTGACCCCCAGGAGCGCCACTTCAACGGCTGGGCGAAGGATGCGTTTAGCCCGGAGCGGGCGGCGCGCTGGAATGACCCTGCGGGCGGGTTCATCCATGCCCTGCATGCTGCGGAGTGGGGCGGCATGCATTATATCATCACGGGCAAGGGTTCGGACAACAAGATCACCTACGAAGGGGGTTGGCAGAACAACCGTCCGATGGGTATGCACGACATTCGTTTTGTGGAGAACATTTTCGAGGAGTTGGATGCGCCTGGCGAGTGGTTTCTGGATTCAAAGAAGAGCGTCCTCTATATCTATCCTCCGGCGGGCGTTGACCTGGCTACGGCGACCCTCGAAGTGGTTCGCCTGCGGCATATCTTCGAGTTTCGCGGCACGGAACAGTCACCGGTGCGGTTCATTAGTATCAAAGGGCTGACCTTTCGTCACGCGGCTCGAACTTTCATGGATAACAAGGAACCGTTGGTGCGCAGCGACTGGACCACCTACCGCGGCGGCGCGCTCTTCTTGAACGGCACGGAAGACTGCACGATTGAGGACTGCTTGATTGACCAAGTGGGCGGCAATGCCGTGTTCGTGAATAACTATAACCGCCGGGTCACGGTACGCGGCTGTAATATCGCCAAGGCTGGGGCCAATGGCGTGGCGTTCGTCGGCGATCGCGCCGCCGCCCGGGTGCCGCGCGATTGGAACGATCACTCCCAGTCGCTGGCGAAGCTCGACCGCACGCCCGGCCCCAAGACCTCTAATTACCCAGCAGATTGCCTTGTGGACGATTGCCTCATCTATCTCTCCGGCCGCGTCGAGAAACAGACTGCACCGGTGCAGATCGAGTTAGCGCAGGGCATCACCGTCCGCCACTGTTCCCTCTACGATGTGCCGCGCGCCGGCATCAACATAGGCGATGGTTGTTGGGGTGGTCATGTGATCGAGTTCTGCGACATTTTCGACACGGTCAAGGAAACGGGCGATCACGGTTCCTTCAACTCTTGGGGCCGTGACCGTTTCTGGGGATTGGGCGGCCTGGATCTGAACGATGACAAGTCATGGGAAGCCAACAAGGAGGTCGTGCTTTTGGACGCAGTTAAGACGACCATCCTGCGCAATAACCGCTGGCGTTGCGATCACGGCTGGGACATTGACCTCGATGACGGTTCCAGTAGTTACCACCTTTACAACAATCTCTGCCTCAATGGCGGCATCAAGAACCGCGAGGGCTTCTACCGCGTCGTGGAAAACAACATCATCGTCAACAGCGGCTTTCACCCGCATGTCTGGTACAAGCACAGCGAGGATGTTGTCCGCCGCAATATCATGTGGAGCGATCACTACCTGCCTGCGGGCGGTATGCCGGCCACTCCGTGGGGCAAGGAGATGGATAACAACTTGGTTCATCGGGCGGGCGTCACGAAGCCGGAAGCCGCCACCAAACTCGCCGAACAGTCCCAGCGTGATGTGCATTCGCTCGTCGCCGACGCGATGTTCATGGATGCCGCCAATGGCGATTTCCGCGTGCAAGATGGCTCGCCGGCGCTGAAGCTGGGGTTTGTTAACTTTCCGATGGACCAGTTTGGCGTGCAGAAGCCGGAACTGAAGGCTATTGCCCGGACCCCGGAAATTCCAAAGTCCGCCAACTCCGGCGCGTCCGCCAAGAAACAGCCGACGATCAATCGTCACAGTTACGCTTGGCAGGCCCGGATTCGCAACATTTCCGGCCTTGGCGATCGCTCCGCCTATGGCTTGCCGGATGAATCCGGAGTTCTGATCCTGAATGTTCCCGCCACCAGCCCTATCGCCAAAGCCGGACTCCAAAAGGACGATGTGATCGTCGCTTGCAATGGTAAGCCGGTTCGGACGATGAACGACTTGCAGAGGCTCCGCGACAAGGCGGCCGGTAAAAAATTATCCATAACTATCACCCGCAAGCAAAAGCAGGTGGCCGTCGAGGTGGGCGACGATGCGTATGTGGTTACCGAGGCTTTGGGAACTTCCGACTTCAAGACCATCGCCCTGGTTCCGGCGTCGGCCATTGTGGCTGCCAAGGTGTTCGCCGGCGGCGCTGCAACTAACAACGATCCCCTTGAGTGTCTCACTGATGGTAAGGTCGCCAATGGCTTTGGCCCGATCTTTGCCAACGGGGTTGAACAAGGTATGTATAAGCTTGATCTGGGTACGGTGAAAAGCCTTGCCCAGGTCAATACGTTCTCATCCGGCGGGGCGCGTGCCCGGCAGAATTTCGTGCTCTATGGCAGTAACGCCGCCGCCGATCCGGGTTGGAACGTCGCCGACACCACGGTTTTCATGCCAGTCATCGCCGTTGATACTCGTCAGGGTGTCCCCAGTGAATTCGCGGCCACCAGCATTCGCCGCAGCGACGGCCAACCGCTGGGCAGTTATCGCTGGCTAGTCTGGGCGGTTTTCCCGGTGACTGATGATAATAGCGAAAACACGGCCTTCCAGGAGCTACAGGTGATCCCAGCGGGAGTGCGCTAAACAAGTAGTGGCGGAAAATCAGGCGGGATGAATGGCCATGAAGCCCCAGACAAATCCCGATGAAACAGGAAGAAACCTATATCAATTGATTACCCCACGTCGTCTTACAGCCCTGGTTGTTGTCATCACCTTCATGTTCGGCGGCCAACTGGTCGCGGAACCGTCGCTGGCGCCACCGGATCTCACCAAAGGCACCACGGTAGATCGCGAGCTGACCTACAATCTCGGGGCCACCGGGCTGCGCGGCTGGATCCACACCCGGCCTGATAGTTACCTCGATAGCGAGCATGGCCGGACCACGTTGCATAGCCGGCAGATTCTCGTTACGCATGTCGGGGCCAAGTCGCCGGCGGATGGTGTGATGCAAGTGAACGACGTGATCCTGGGTGTCGGCGGCAAGCCCTTCAGCGATGACGCCCGCAAGAGTATTGCCTATGCGATTCAGGAAGCCGAGCAGGAGGCCAATGGCGGCACTCTCAAGCTGACCCGCTGGCGGGCAGGCAAAACCGAAGAGGTGCAGCTCAAGCTAGGAGTAATGGGCACCTATAGCGACACCGCGCCCTATAATTGCACTAAGTCGAAGCGCATCTTCGACGAGGCTTGCAAGGCACTGGAGAAGGAGCCGTTGGAAGATAGCTGGAACGGTGCGATCAGCGGCCTCGCGTTGCTGGCGAGCGGCAATCCGGATTATCTGCCCCGGGTGCGGGAATTCGCCCACAAGATGGCTCCCAAGACACTGAATCTGGAGCAACAGCAAGGGATGGTGACATGGGATTGGGGATACAAGCACCTCTTCCTATGCGAATATTTCCTCCTCACCGGCGACCAGGAGGTGCTGCCGGCCATCCGTGAATACACCCTCGCTCTCGCCAACGGGCAGAGCATGTATGGCACCTTCGGGCATGGCGTGATCCGCCTGACCTCCAAGGACCAACTCCGCTCCGTCCCACCCTACGGCCCGGTGAATTCGGCCGGACTGCCGGCCAATATCTCGATCGTCTTGGGGAAAAAATGCGGCGTGAAGGATCCGGAGGTGGATGCTGCCATTGAGCGAGCCTCCAAGTTCTTCGGCTATTTCGTGGATAAAGGCATCATTCCCTACGGCGAACACACTCCGGGCGATGGCTGTCATGATCACAATGGCAAGACCGCCATGGCCGCCATGTTATTCGCAGTTCAGGGGAACCGGCCCAAGGAGACCCAATTCTTCGCGAAGATGGTCACCGCTTCCTACAAGAACCGCGAAATCGGACACACCGGCCAGGGCTTTAGTTATCTGTGGGGTGCTCTGGGGGCGGGGACCGGTGGACCTGCCGCAGCTTCGGCCTTCTTCAAAGAAGCCTCCTGGCACTTCGATCTGGTAAGGCGCTGCGATGGCTCGTTCACCTACGACGGCGGCGAGCAATACGGACCCGGCAAGACTGATGATAACACCTACTACGGCAAAAGCAGTTACAGCGGCTTGAGTCCGGCGGCCACCTATGTCCTTACCTATTCCCTGCCGCTCAAAAGAATCTACCTCACCGGCAGGGACGCGAATCCGGCGAACTTGCTGAGCAAAGAAGATGTCACGGAGGCCATCGCGTCCGGACGCTTCGATTTGGACCGCAAAAAGAAAAGCGCGTCGGAACTCATGGCGTCGTTCAGCGATTGGTCACCCGTCGTTCGCAACTGGGCCGCTGAGGAGTTGGCCACTCGCCCTGAAGCGCCAGCGATGGTGCCTCGACTCATCACCCTGGCGAAAGGCAGGGATGTGCATGTTAGCCAGGGTGCCGTTGGAACGTTGGGCTACCTCAAGAGCAAGGAGGCGTTGCCCGTATTGGTCGTCCTGCTCACCCACGAAGACCGCTGGCTGCGCTTCAAGGCAGCCAATGCCATCAAGAAAATGGGCAGCTCGGCAACGCCCGCCATTTTTGATGTGCTCCAAGCGGTCACTAAGACCGCCGAGCCTCTTCAGCCGGTGGCTTGGGCCGATCCTATCCAATTCACTCATGGCGCGTTGTCTGCCGCATTGTTTGAGGGACCTTTGAAGAACTCACTCAAGGACATCAATCCCAAGCTGCTCTACCCGGTAATCCGTATCATAGCCCAAAACCCGGATGGCTGGGCGCGCTGTCGGTTTAGAGGCTATTTTGAAAACCAACTAACCGTGCAGGACGTGCAGGCGCTGGGACCGGACATCTTCGCCGCCGTCAAAACGCCGAGTCCGGCGGACACGATGTTCGCCAATGAGATTCGCATGGGTGGCATGAAATCATTGGTGAAATATCGCTTCCAAGAGGGTATCGAGGCGTGCGTCATCCTCGCTAAATTCCAGGGCGGCCACGGCAGTGAAACTAGGACCGGGGAGATCATGAAGGACCTAGTCAGTTATGGCACCGCCGCCCGCAGAGTGGTGCCGGACCTAAAAGAGTTGATGGCTCAATTTAACGATGAATGCAGGAACGGGGGGTTCCCCGAAGACTGCAACAAGCTGCGAGTCACCTCGGTCGAAGAGGCCATCAAGGCCATCGAAGCGGCCACTACGCAGCCCGAACTACGAAGCATTTCACAATAAATATATGAACAAGAAACTACTACTATTCGCCAGCGCTTCACTCGCTGGATTCACTCCTCAGGCCTTTACCCAGTATCCCGGCTGGCAGCATGAGGGATCGCTCTATATCCTAACCACGCCCGAAGGGGCGGAGTTGCCGGCCACGGCCTCGGAAGAGAACTTCCCGCTGTTGGTGCGATTGAAAAAGGAAGCCTTCGATTTCACCCAAGCCAAGGCTAGGGGTGAAGACCTCCGCTTTTCCGCCGAGGGCCAGCCACTGACTTATCAAGTGGAGGAGTGGGACGCCGCGAAAGGCGCTGCCAGCATCTGGGTGCGGATGCCCGTCATCAAGGGCAACGCGCGCCAGGAAATCAAATTGCATTGGGGCAAGGCCGATGCCGCCAGCGAATCCAGCGGGTCCGCCGTCTTCAATGCCGACAACGGCTTCGCCAGTGTCATCCACATGAACGAGACGCTCAAGGATGAGCTTGGTGCGGTCACTCCCGTGGATGCCGGCACCACCCCAGCCGCCGGCATGATCGGCACCGGCCGGCATTTTGTGGCGGGCAAAGGCATCAATTGCGGCGAGCACATCAAGACCTATCCCTATAGCAACCACCCCTTTACTTCCGAAGCCTGGTTCCGCTCCGAGACCTTCGGCACCACCGTTTTCTGTTGGGGCAGGTATGCCACGAGATACAACGGGAAGACCGGCGATGGCAACCTGGTGAACATTACGGTCGGCTCGCCGCCGAGTCTGCTCTGGAATTCCGACGGCCCGGGCGGGGCCCACGCGGCCACCGTGCCGGCCCTGGGCCAGTGGTATCATATCGCCGCCGTCTATTCCAACGGCACCAGCCAGATCTACGTCAACGGCAAGCTCGACGGCCGTAACCATGCCGGCACCAACGCCATGTCCATGATGAATGACATCTACATGGATATTGGTGGCCATCGGGGAGCCTCCTTCGCCGGCATCATTGACGAAGTGCGCGTGTCGCGAGTTGCTCGTTCCGCCGATTGGATCAGGCTGGAGTATGCGAACCAGAAAGCCCGGCAAACCTTGGTGGGTTCCTTGGTGCAACCAGGTAATGCTTTTTCGGTCTCGCCGAAGGAGATCAATGTTGCCGAGGGCAAGAGTCTAACCGTCACCGCTCAGGCCGGTGGTGCCCAGAAGGTCTATTGGATCATCAAGCGGGATGGTGCGGACACCCTCGTGGCTGTGGACCAACTCTCCTACACCTTCGATGCCGGTCGGGTGGTGGCCGACACGGATTTCGTCCTCCAGTTCAAGGCGGTCTATGCCACTGAGGTCAAGACCCGGAACCTGGCCGTCAAGATCAAGGAAGAGGTTCCCGAACCGGTGTTCTCCCTGCGAGCGCCGGCCACCTGGAATGGCCGGGACACTATCGAAGTCAGCCCGGACATCGCCAACCTTGCGGCGATGAAGGCCAAAGGTGCCGGGGAGTTGCATTACAAGTGGTCAGTCTCCGGTGGTGCCGTGATCAAGGAAGTCGCGGCGGACAGACTAATCCTCAAGCGGTCGCAATGCAGTGGTAAGATCACCGTCAAGCTGGCACTCAATAACGGCGGCGCGGACTTTGTCGCTACCACGTCTATCATGGTGACTGAGCCGAAGACCGATCCCTGGGTGGAGCGGACTCCCGGAAAGGATGAGAAACCCGAGGACAATCAGTTCTACGCCCGCGACGACAAGAACGAAGGCACCCTTTATTACAATGGGGCGCTGGACCAAGCTGCTGATTCGGTGTTTCTCAAGGTCTATGCCGATGACAAGGTCATCAAGACCGAAAGCCAGCAGCTCGGCGCGGACAAGGCTTACGCCTTCACAGTGAAACTCAAACCGGGATTGATCACTTACAACGTCGAGTTCGGCACGAAGACCGGCGGTGCCGAGACAGTTGCTCACACCGTAACCAATCTGGTCTGCGGCGACGCCTATCTCATCGACGGCCAGTCCAATGCCGAAGCTACTGGACCCAATAATGGCCCCACGGAAGACCCCGTCACGCCTATCAACAACTGGATCCGCAGCTACGGCAACCAGCTTCACGGCACCACCCAGGGAGGCTGGGGCAACGCCGTCCGGACACATATCTGGGGCAAGTCTAATTATGGGAACCACCAGATCGGTGCCTGGGGCATGGTACTCGCCACCAACCTAGTGACCAAGTATGGCATCCCGGTCTGCTTTCTTAATGGTGCCTATGGCGGCACTCCGATCTGGCAACACCAGCCCAATCCCACCAATCACTTTGACACCAGTGGCGAGTTCTACCAGCACCCCTACAAGATTTATGGCGGCCTGCTGACGCGCGTGACGGCGGCCAAACTGACTCACGGCATCCGCGGCGTCTTCTGGCACCAAGGCGAAAACGACAGCGGCTCGGGAGCGCCCACTGGCGACTGGAACTATAAGTCCTATCAGCAATACTTCGTCGCTATGTCGGCGGCCTGGAAGCAGGACTATCCTAACATCAAGAACTACTACGTCTTCCAGGTCTGGCCCTTGCCGTGCAGCATGGGCCCCAAAGACGACTACATCCGCGAGGCGCAGCGGACTCTGCCGCGGCTCTATTCCAACCTGCGGACTATGTCCACCATAGGTGCCGCCTCCGAACATGCCGGTCGCGGGTCATGCCACTTTGATCTGGAAGGCTATGCGCAGTTTGCGCGGTTTATGAGTCCCTTGGTGGAGCAGGATAACTACGGCCTGGTCCCGCCACAGGCGGTCACCGCGCCGAACCTCAAGCGGGCGTGGTTCACCAGCGCCACTAAGGATGAGATCGCGCTCGACTTTGGCCAGCCTATGGTCTGGAAGGACGAGGTGAGGCGTTCTATCTATCTCGATGACGCCGTCGCGCCGATCAGCTCAGGCTCAGTCTCTGGAAACTTAATCACGCTCAAGTTGACGGCACCCTCGAGTGCGAAAGCCATCACTTATCTGACCGGACGGGACTGGGACGGCAAGCCTGCGCATCTCATCTTCGGCGCCAACGGCATCGCCGCGCTTTCGTTCTGCGATGTCGGAATCGCAGCTTCCGAAAATGCCGAGCCGCCCGGTATCCATTTTGAGCCGACCATGGAGTCCATGGAACAGTATGAGACACCTGAGTGGTATGCCGATGCCAAGCTGGGAATCTACATGCACTGGGGCCCAATGAGCATTCCCGGCGTGGCCACCACCTGGTATGCTCGCTGGATCTATGAACAGGGTTGTGAGGGCAACAAGTATCACGTGGCCACCTATGGCCACCCGTCCAAGCTCGGTTACAAGGACATCTGCAAACTCTTCACAGCGCCTAAGTTCGATCAGGCTCAGGCGGATCGGTTGGTCAAACTCTACAAGCAGATTGGTGCCCGCTATGTTGTTCCGGTGGCGGTGCATCACGATAACTTCGACATGTGGGATTCGAAATACCAGCCGCGCTGGAACTCCGTCGTCACCTCCGGCAAAGACGTGGTCGGGATGTGGAAAAAAGCCGCCGACAAGGAAGGCTTGCATCTGGGCGTGGCCTCCCATTTCGCCAGAACCTATCGCTGGTTGCAGCCCTCGCATGGGGCCGACGGCACGGGGCCCATGGCGGGGGTTCCTTATGATGGCCAGAATCCGGAATTTGCCGATCTCTACGGGGTGAAATGGAAGGATAACGGTTCCTTCCCCGACTTCTGGTACGAGCAGCGGAGTGACGTGGGACCGCCGGAATTCGAGAAGAATTTCGAGGATCGCCTGACGGATCTGATGGACAAGTATCACCCCGATCTCTACTACACCGACGGCGGTATTCCCTTCAAGCAGGCGGGGCTGAATGTGCTCGCCCATTTCTACAATGAGAACCAGAAGTGGAACGACGGCAAGCTACAAGCCGTGGCTACGATCAAGCTAGACTGGACCCCCAATGTCGCCATCAACAACTACGAGTTCGGCTACCCCGCGAGTGTCCAGCATTACCCGTGGCAGTCGGACAAGACCATGGGGGCCGATTGGTATTGGATCCGCAATGCGACTTCCAGATATATGTCGGCGGAACACGCCATCCACATGCTGATTGATACGGTCAGCAAGGGCGGCAACCTGCTGCTTAACGTGCCTCTAACACCCGAGGGCGAGCTGGAACCCGAGACCATCGCCATGCTCACCGAGATGGGGAAGTGCCTGGATATCATCTGCGAAGCGGTCTTTTCCACCCGCTGCTGGATGGTCGCCGACGATGGTGATGGCGGGATCCGGTTCACCCGCAGCAAGGACAACACCGTGCTCTATGTCACGAACCTGGGCTGGTCCAACGATGCTCTGCGGGTAAGAACCCTCGGCTCGTCGCGCATAGACCTGAAGACCTTGACGGGCGTCTCGCTGCTGGGCGCTCCTGACACATTGACCTATACCCAGGATGCCGAGGGCCTTACCATCAAAGTCCCCAAGGCCCCCTTCAACTCACCCGCGTATGCGTTCAAACTAACCTTCCGCGGCCAGATTCCAACGCTGAAGTGAAATATTCAATGACAGCCAACCTGGAAACATTTCTTTCATGTTTCCTGAAACAAGCAGCGGATTCCGCCGTATCGTGATCTCGATTCGTAATCCGGCTTTCTCATGGCCGGTGGCGTGCTTTCCCATCAATCCTTGGCAATCACTGAAATGATCCCACGCATGACAAGATTCGGGTGCTTGCTGGCTTGCCTGGTGCCGGTTGCCTGGTGTTCCGCCGGCGACGACATGGCCATCTCCATCCTCAAGGAACACAAGGTCCGCGAAGTGGTCTTCGCCGTGCGCAATGTTGACGAAGACGGCCACTGGTACGCGAATTTCAGCACCTGGTCCGACAACCCTAACAGGAAACTCTATCACGACGGCGGACGTTTGGTCCGCCTTGACATCGAAACGGGCGAGGCCGTCACCCTGCTCAACGACGAGGCGGGCGGCGTGCGCGATCCGCAATTGGATTACGATGCCCGCAAGATCCTCTTTTCATACCGCAAGGGCGGACAACCGTTTTACCACCTCTACGAGATCAACAACGACGGCTCCGGATTGCGGCAGATCACCGACGGACCTTTCGACGACATCGAGCCCGCCTACCTGCCGGACGGTGACATCGTCTTTTGCTCATCGCGCTGCAAGCGCATGGTCCAGTGCTGGTTCGTCCGCGTGGCCACCATTCACCGGTGCCGCGCCGACGGCGGTGATATCCATGAACTGTCGTGCAACCTCGAGCAGGACAACACGCCATGGCTGCTGCCGGACGGGCGCCTTCTCTACCAGCGTTGGGAGTATATCGATCGCAGTCGCGTCCAGTTCCACCACCTTTGGACCATGAATCCCGACGGGACCGCGCAAATGGTTTACTTCGGCAACATGCATCCCGGCACGGTGATGATCGACGCCAAGCCAATCCCGGGAACCGGCAAGGTGGTGGCATCGTTCTCGCCCGACCACGGCC
>CAINDV010000404.1 GCA_903847485.1 uncultured Verrucomicrobiota bacterium | reverse complement strand
GGGCCAGCGTAGCGCCAGGAGGTAAGCACGACAGGCGGCGTCCGTGACGAAGCGGCGCTCGAACGCCAGGATCGTTGTGGGGTAGTCCTCAATCATACCCTACACTACAGGTAGGGGCAGGTTGAGTCAATTGGCGAGCCCAGAAATAATTAACCAAATATCCCGATTTCACTGTCCATTTTTTCGAAACAAGCCCAGAGTCGCTTTTCAGCTCCAGCCCCTTTTCCTCCGGCGAGCGCCGGCTTTCCGCCTTCGCGGCGCGCCAAAGCGCCGCTCCGGCGCGCCGGCGGCAAAGCCGGCTTGGACCGGACGAATGGAAACAACGGTGTGGAATGAAATGAACTTGAGTAGCATGGGCTTGAGAACGACGGCCTCCTCTCCCTGGCCCTCTCCTCCAAAGGAGGAGAGGGAAACGGCGCTGCGGCAAGGGAGCCCCGAGGTGCGCAGGGGGAGCTGCAGGCGTGGCGCTTGTGGCGCAGACTTTCAGTCTGCTGTATCGCCGACTTTCCCGTCGGCAGACCGCACGACCGCCAGCGTTTCCCTTCTCCGGGAGGGTATGGTTTGCGGGGTTTCGCAGGGTCGCAGGTTGGAAAACCTGCGATACGGCAGACTGGAAAGTCTGCGCTACTTTCGCGCTCGGCCCGAGGGCCGTGGCCAAAAGCGCAGAGTGTTGGGCTCTAGCGAATGTCGCCAGTGGTTCTTGGGCTTCGTGTTTGCTCGCACACTCGCCCCCGACATCCGGCCTCACTGCCCATTTGTGTTCCTTCGGTCGAGCGTTAGCCTTCCACCCTTTCGCGCCGGCTCCTTGCGGAGACGACCTGGCGGTTCGGCTACGGTTGGCACCACAAGCCCCCGGCGGGAACCTTTCATCCCGCAAGAGCAGACACCTGCCGGGCACACGAGCGCGGACATTCCCGTCCGCTGCCACGGTGTCTCCGCCAAGGAATTCCTGAGCCAGCACGGGGAAAAGCTGGGAGATCTCGAAACAGCCACGGCATCGCCGACGCCGGAGGATATCAAAGAGTTCATGGCGCGTGCCGCGTCTGTCAAAGAGGATACGAAACGATGAGAATGTTTGTGAAGGATATGATCAAGTCGGATGGACTGCTGCTGCTGGTAGCGATCATCTGGGGTTTTGCTTTCGTGGCGCAGCGCAGCGGCATGGAGGTCATCGGGCCCTTCGCCTTCAGCGGGGTGCGCTTTGCGCTGGGCGCGGTGTCGCTGCTGCCGGTGCTGATGATCCAGAGGCGTCGAGAAGCCCGGAATGGTTTTATCCGTTTGAGCCCGGTGAGACGAATCATGTGGGCGGTCACGGCGGGAACGGCGCTTTTTATCGCCGTGTCCCTGCAACAGGTTGGCCTGGTGAAGACGACTGCCGGTAACGCAGGCTTCATCACCTGTCTCTATGTGGTGCTGGTGCCGGTGGTGGGGATTTTCCTGGGGCGGGCCACCGGACTCCGGATCTGGATCGGCCTCTACATTCTCAGTATTGGCGCAGGGTTCCAGTTCGCGCCTGGAGATTTACTTGAGTTCATCGGCGCCTTCTTCTGGGCTGCGCACATACTGGTTATCGGGCAGGTCGGCAGCCGTGTGGATGCCGTCGAGCTTTCGGTGGGGCAGTTCGCCACCTGTTCTGTCCTGAGCTTGATTACCGCCGTGATCTTCGAGCCCAACGCATTTGCGGGGGTCAGGCCTGCGCTCATCCCGATCCTCTATGGCGGGCTCATGTCCACGGGCGTGGCGTATACCTTGCAGGTGGTGGCACAGCGCAAAGCCCATCCGGCCCACGCGTCCATCATCCTGTCCATGGAAGCTCTGTTTGCGGCAATTGGAGGTGTCATGTTCCTTCATGAACCCGTCACTGCGCGTTTGCTGGCGGGTGGGGGGCTCATGCTCGCGGGCATGCTTTGTTCGCAACTGGAACCTAGGAAGGATAAGGCGTCGTCCTGACTGCCTTACAATCGGAGAACGATACAAATGAATACTGGCGAGTGACGGTTTCATGCGGCTTGGCGCAGGTCGTCCGCGAGCAAATCGGGGCATCTGGCCCAGCATATTCGCGGGGCCACGTATTTCTTGAACGCATGGGTTTTTGGAAAAGACACGAGAAATTGGGGCCAGTGCTGGCGCTGCGCGCTGGCCACCACCAGTT
>CAINDV010000403.1 GCA_903847485.1 uncultured Verrucomicrobiota bacterium | reverse complement strand
TCGCGCGTTGGCCTCCCCCAGCTTCAGCGGGCGGGATCGCTCCCACCCGCTTCGGGGTCGGCTACATGACTTTCGATCTCTTATCATGGTGAACACGTTGCAGTTCACAAGAACCACCAAGCTTGCTTGGCGCTTTCCAGAGAACACAAAGAACTCAAAGAGTATCAAACGGTTGGACATACTGGCGCGCCCACCTGGCAGGTGAGGACCATCCTATTCCCAAGTGCCGGTCCTTGTGCTCTTGGTGCTCTTTGTGGTTGGTCAAATGCTCTTTTTGGCTCACCCATCCAGCGGGCTGCGCACGCCCAGGCCCGGCTTTTGCATGACGTGCGTGTAAATTTGCGTCGTCGCCACGTCCTTATGCCCTAGCAAATCCTGCACAGTGCGGATGTCCGTCCCGCCCTCCAGCAAGTGGGTGGCAAAAGAATGGCGCATCGTGTGTGGCGTGGCGCGCTTGTTCAGGCCGGCCTTGACCACCGCCGCACGCGTGGCCCGCTGCAAGTATTCCGGCAATAAATGATGCCGCCACATCTGCCCCTCCCGCAGCGCCAATGGCCGGGCGGGAAACACCCACTGCCAGGCCCAGTCGCGCGGCGCGCTGGGATACTTCCGCGCCAACCCCTCCGGCAGCCAAACCCCGGCATAGCCTGACGCCAAATCCCTCTTGTGCTGCTCGCGCAACGCCGCCATGTGCTCAGTCAACTCCGCCAACAGACTTTCCGGCACCATCGTCACCCGATCCTTGTCCCCCTTGCCGCCACGCACAGTGGTTTGCCGCCGATCAAGGTCCAAATCCTTCACCCGCAGCCGCAGCAACTCCATCACCCGCAAGCCCGTGCCATATAACAGGCTCAACGCCAGCCGATATTCCGCGTCCACCGCCGCCAGCACCCGGCGCGTTTCCTCCCGCGTCAATACCTCCGGCAGCCGGGTCGGCCTCCGGGCGCGGGCAAACGCATCCAACTCCCCCAGTGGCTGGTGCAACACCTCTCCATACAGAAACACCAGCGCATTCAACGCCTGGTTCTGCGTGGAAGCCGACACCACCAACTCCGCCGCCAGATGGCTCAAGAACGCCGTTACCTCCGCGCCGCCCATCTCCCGCGGATGCCGCCACGCCGCCACGCCGGCTACGCCGGCCCGCTTGTGAAACCGCAAGAACCGCTCGATCCACTGCCAGTAGGTCGTTTCCGTCCGCTGCGAATAATGCCGGAAGCGCATCACCTCCCGCAACTGCTCGCGCAAGGGCGCGGTGGGGTTGGGGATCAGCTTGTCACGCTCTGGCTGTCGCTTTGCCAGCGTGCTATGCGACATGTGCGATTCACGCATGGGGGAAATGGTTGAAAACAGGGCTTGTTTTCAAACTGCTGGACCGTCAGCCTCTCCGCCAGTATCAATAGTACGACAATCCAATAGACCACTAATCGTATATTCAACTGTTAGGCATCGAGCGCATTTGTTTATGGACGAATCAAACCCGTATTTTCGGGCCAATATTCTTGCTGGCATTATCGTTGGGATATTGATTCTCGCATCTGCTGTTCTGACAGCTCTCATTTGCTTTCATCGCGTTAGACGCAGGAAGCAGATTACATATGCCACGATGATGGCATTCCCTTTCATTGCCACATTTGTGGTCATGTTTGTTGCTGCGGTGTGCATTGAGGGGTTGAGCATTTTTACTCGTGATTACTGGGCGGGATATAGAGCTGGGCCTGAGATAGTGTTTACCATCTACGGGTTTATCTTTGCTGCGTGTTTCTTGCCAGCATTAGGTGTGGTGGCGTTTTACAGGTGGCGAAGCAAGAGAAATGAGGATGACAAAGCCTAACCAGATCACTGCACACAACGCCGGATGGCGCACTCAGTTCCGCTTCGCGGGCGGCGTCTTCTGGCCCGGCGTGTGTGAGTTCTATCGTTCGGCTCCTTCACGCCTATGACAGCACATACAGCTACTTGGATAGGACTCGTTTTCAGTTTCATTGGGACTGTGTTTTTGGTTCTGGATAGCATTCGGATCTCCAAGCGCATCCTCCGTGATGGCCTCACCTTGGCAGACGGTGGGGTTCAGAAGCATTGGACTTTTCGCTATGCGTCGGCGCTTGGGTTTGGCCTCCTGTTTGCGGGCTTCGCTTTCCAGGCGTACGCGCTATTAAGATCGTGAAGACAATGAACACGATGGTCACGAAGACTATCACCAGGTATCGAGGCTCCTCTTTGAACGGCCGAACCAGCCGCTGGAGCGAACAGCCGGATTTACCGGATTTTGATTGCTTGTCTTTCATACTCATGTTCTCGGTTCGCCGGGCTGTCGCTCAGCTTGGTCGTTGATATGGCTAACATTTCGTCCAGGAAAAAATACCTGGCCGGGCCGGGGGTGGATGATTTCCGGCTGAAGCGACTCCGGCGCTTTTCTGAGTCAGAGGCAGGAACGCTGGCTTTCCTGCGGTTGTTCAATGCTGAGATACGTGAGTCCACTCGCGGCCCCTCGCGGAACCCGCGAAGTTATCAACAGGTCACGGTCCGACGCGGCGCTCAACTTAGTCTAGGCACGAGGGTCGGATTGGTTACCGCCTCAAACGACTATCAAGCGTGACGCCTGACCGGGTTCCTGCCTCTGTTTCAGAAAAGACGCGCGGGCGATGGCATACGGTGTTTCGCTAACGACTGTTGGGCTTCTTCTTCTCTCTCTGTCTCTCTCGCTGGCCGCCTCGCGGCGGTAAGTAAGTTCAAGGCTGGACCGTGGCGGCCGGTTGGACCGGATGCGGGGCGACCATCCGCCCAATGGCCCACACAAAGCCGGCCAGTTCCCGGCCCAGGGCGGCGGCCGCCACCTGCGGCTTCTTATGGCCTGTGGCTACCAGGTGCTTATAGCGGTGGTGCAGCCGCGTCTGGGCCTCCCACGCGGCGTCCGTCACCGGTTTGGGCAGACCGGCCTGGCGGGCCAGCACCCCGCGGCTGATCCGCGCCGGCGCACGGTAATGCCACGCCGCCTCGATCAGGGTGCGCCGCGCGATCCCGTTACCCATCTTGGTGATGCCGCCCTGCCGGCGGTCGTCGCCGGTGGAGTCCTCGCTGGGCACCAGTCCCAGATAACTCATCAACTGGCCCGCACTCGCGAAGCGGTGTAAGTCTCCCAACTCGGCGACCAGCGTGGCCGCACTGAGCAGGGCCACGCCCCGCAGGCTCATGTAGGCGCGGGCGACGGGTTCCCAGCGCCAGGTGGCCAGCGCCCGCTCGATCTGCGTGTCATAACGGGCGAGGCGTTGCGCGGCTTCGCTGATGACCTGAACCATCTCCTGGAAGACCCATTGCTGCTCGGGGAAGGGCAGCTTCACCGTGGCCAGAAAGCGCAGGTGGGCGGGCTTCCAGGCGGTCTTGCCGGCATAGCGGATATTCTGTCGCAAGAGAAACATCTTGAGCTGCTGGCGGGCGCGGTGTTGCTGGCGGCTGACTTGATAGCGGGCGCGAATGAGATCCCGCACGGCCTCATCCTGCGGGTCGGGGACGTGGACGGCGGTGAGTTCGCCGGCGCGGTGGAGCCGGGCGAGTTGATCGGCGTCGCGGCGGTTGGTCTTGACGCGGTCGCCGGGTTTGCGGGGGATCTTGGAAGGTGCCACGATGAGGCAGACGTAGCCGTGGGCGCGCAGGCAGCGGCCGAGGGGATAGCCGTGCGGGCCGGCCTCGTAGCTGAAACGCAACGCGGCACCGGGATGGGCGGCCTGGAGCTTTTTGGCCAGCCGCAGCACGTCCTCGTGGGTGCCGCCGATCAGGCCGTAACGGCGCACCTCGCCGCTGTCGGAGGGGGCGAGGCTCACGGCGATGGATTCGGTGTGGACGTCCAGACCGATGAACAGGACGGGGCCGCCGGTGGCGGCGGGCGGGCGGCCAAGGATTTCGCCGGTGGTGGCGGCGAGCGCGGGTGGGGCGTCCGTCGGCGCGGCGGGAGCGGCGGGGGCGGTGGGGACGGCGGCGCGGACGGCGCGGGCCGGGCGGGTCGCTGCGGGCTGGACAGGGCGGGTGGGACGCAGTATGTAGGTCTTCATGGTGTTTGCTTTTCGGTCATCATGCGTTGCTTGGGGCGCGAGTCCCGCAACCTGCGGCTCGGCGCTGCCCGGCGGGCGGCGCAACCCGCGCACACACCGGAGAGCAAACACCCTCGCGCACCCCAACGCGAGCCATAGAGTCTAGACGAGTTTGCAGACCGCATGCTATTCCGGCGCTCAACCATCTGTTGCCTGCTCGTTGCGGGTGTGCCTTGGGTTGGCGCATCGTCTTTATTAGCCCAGAAGGTCGGGACGATCTGCGTTGCTCCGATTCCGCTGGACGGCGTTTGGAAGGGCAACGACACAGGCGCGAGTTTGGCCAGCACCTTCACCATACAGATTGATAACCTGCCCCCGATCAAGGTCACAACCAATTTGTCTGGCGTGTTCACCAATGTGGCGCTTGGACAGAAGCACATGGTAAGGGTTCGTCTGAATGGCGAACCGCGCGAGTCCTTTCCGTTGACGTTCGAGAGCTTTGACAGAGGAGCGGGAGACAAGGTAGTTCACCTTCGATTGCGTTACGACACCATGTATGGGCATTGGCATCCCGGACGTGTGGAAAGATTTCCGTGCAGATGCCAGAAGGACGGACAGCGATGAGAAAGATGTCGTCTAACCAGAGCGTGGAGCCAACAGGAGGCAGCCGTTGTGCCCAGGTTGCATTCGTGAGCCAGTGGCGGCTGCCTCCTGTGGCTCACGCTGGTCGTTAGCCCCATGTTGAGTTTCCTCATTTCCATCCCGACCATTGCAGTCGCCGTCTTCTTCACGGCGAGGACGGCGCGACGCATGTGGCGGCTCAAAGCTGGCTGGGCATGGTGGAGCGCGTTGTGTCTGGTGGTTTGCATTGGAGCGTATATCGGCTGTCGGCTTGGTTACTACGAGATTCAGACATCGCCGACTTTCCGCTGGGTCGGGCTGCCGCTTCCGATTGGTTTCTTCGTGTTGGAGGGCGAGCATTGGACGGATTTCATTCCACCTCCACCGATTCAGTGGACGAATTTCTTGGCTGACATCCTCGCTCCTGTGCTGGTTCTGCTTATCCCGTTCTTCGTGATTTGGCGCAGGCGCGACAAGATGAGAGGTGATGACGAGGGGGCTAACCAGAGCGCTGCAGCGCCTATGAGGGTTGTCAACAACGGTGGCAGATATTTCTTCAGTTTTTCCGGTGAGGCGTTCGTCCCGCGGAGCGCAACGCAGTGAAGCGGAGGCGGGCGCGCAGCGGTGAGGCTGCCGGCCGCCCATTCGCGC
>CAINDV010000402.1 GCA_903847485.1 uncultured Verrucomicrobiota bacterium | reverse complement strand
GGCACCAGCGATCGAGGCCAGCGCTCGTCAGTCGATGCCAAACCTGCCCAAAATAACGTGTTTTGGCCTCAAATCATGAAATCGCCCCCGCTTGCATACCGCCGAAACGCAGTCCCGATCAACAACGACAGCCCTTTCCTCCGCTGGGGACAGGCTCTAGCTAGCCTCAAATGGGGGAAGATGAGCCTGAGGCTGCCTCGCTTTCACGGCGGAGGCTGTGGCGTACTGACGGTTGCCTCACCGTTCGAGCACGGGGACGTGGGGCAGCAAGTCATTCCACACGGGACCGGCTCCTACCTTGGGCGCGGGTTGCGCCATGCTGGTGGGACCATAGATCGTCAGACCAGCACTCGCAGGCCCCGGCGGCTTGGCCAGACGCCAGAAACGGCTGGGGCCAACGTTTGTCAGGATGACAGATCGGTTTGTGCCATCATCACTGGCTGTGAGGTCTGCGGTGGCCCAATTTGTGTTGGCGAGAGTCTCTTGGGTCTGCAACAAGAACTCGGATGCCACAGACGGCCAACTGAGTTTCAGCAGGGCACCGTCGATCGTCCGAAGTGTCAGTTTCGGCTGCTCGACCGCGGCGATCGTTGCGTAGATCCAATCCAAGTAAGGTGCAATGGGAAGAACGCCACTCCTGCTGTAGAAGTTATAGTTGCCATTGGGGCCAGCGAGACACAGCGTGGCAGCGAATCGCATCTGCCCGTTGGTGTTAACGAATCCTCCACCTCCGGAATCGAAACCCGATAATTGCCACTCGCCTGATTGAGAGTCGTACAGCCCAGGAGGATCGAAGGAGCACATCAGATACTGGCTTTCGATCCAAATCGACGAAATGTCGCCCATGATGTTGCAGCCAGCACGCTTCGCGCCGTCGAATGACCCTGGCCAGGTGCCTGCTACGCCGTAAAGTCCATAACCGCACTGGTACATCAACACCACAGGCGGCAAAGGCTCGTCATAGATCACTGCCGGAGTCAATCGAGTCAGCGCGTTCGAGATGTGAAGCAGCGCGAGATCGACGCCCTGGCCGGCGGTTAGCGAAGGGGAACAATTTGGGTGAATAATCACCTTATCAACGTAACCCCGTTCCAAAACGGTGTAACCACCCGGTTCTTTCACGGTAACCCGAAGACCTTCATAGGTCCCGTTGAAAGAGCCAGGAGCAACTTCATGTGCAGCACAAAGCACCCACTGTGAACCGTTCGGCACCTTCGGCGAAGGGAACGCAACTGCGGAGCCAAAGACATTCCAACTGCCGCTCTGCAAACCGCCAAGCAGAACCACGCAACTGAAGTCGGTTGCCCGCGGACGCGCCAAAGCCAAGTCGGCCTCGTCCACGAAGATCTCGCCCCGCGATGTTGCAGCAGGGCTGAACAGGCTTCCCATCAGCAACAAGAGCAATCTGGCTTTCATGGTCGGCGGACGGCTTGGGACGGGATCAGCCCGTCGGTCGCTCACTGTCTCAAGAGGATGCCCGGCCGGCAGCACCTTCAGCCAAGGCTTCGAGAACTTGGGCCGCATTGCCGGCGAGCAGCGCCGTCACCGGGAGCTGCAAGCCGGGGAAGACGCGGCTGTGGAGGAATCCCCGGGTGTCGGGCGGCTGCGCGCGGTATTCATCATCTTCGAGGCAGAACCAGTCGAGGGTCTGCTCGGCGACGCGCCAGACGAGGTATTCGCGGACGCCATTCCGGCAATAGGCTCGGCGTTTGTCGCGCAGATCAATCGAGGCGGAGCTGGCGGCGATTTCGACGATGAGTTCCGGCGGGCCGGCGAGGTAACCGTCGTCCGTCACGCGGGTGGCTCCGCCGTGTTCAGGCAGGCGGCGCAAGAGGGCGTCCGACTGCACGGTGTTCTCGGCGTCGAGGACGACGGTGGCGTTGGCCAAAACTTCGACTTCCTGGTGGCGGCTGGCGTAAGTGCCGAGCCAAAGTTGAACCAAGGCATCGGGCTTGGCGTGGCGGACGCTGACGGGTGAACCCATATAGACGATCCCTTCGATCAATTCGGCTTTCTTGAGGTGTGGCATCCGCTCGTAGCGGCGGAGGAACTCGCGCGAGTGCAAGAGTTCCCCGTTCTCCAGCGGAGGTTGGCTGGCGAGTTGCAGGGGCGCGAGCGCAGGTTCCGGCGCAAGGGCCAGTGCGCAGCTACCTGGGTGGTGGGATCAATAGCTGGCGGCGGGTTGTGCCGTAAATGCGGACGGAGGCATCGAGGCGACCGGTTGGTAGAACGTGTCCCTTTGCACCGGTTCGCGACCGGCTTCGCGGATGGCTTTGATCAGGTCGGCTTCGGCCTGGAGCTGCGGTGCCTTGCCGCCCGCCATGCGGAAGATGTATTCTTCCACAATCGTGCCGTGCAGATCGTCCGCGCCGAAGCTCAGGGCGACTTGCGCCAGCTTCAGGCCAAGGCCCACCCAGTAGGCGGTGATGTGGTCGAAGTTGTCGAGGTAGGCGCGAGCCACGGCGATGGTGCGCAAGGCGTCGAAACCGGTTGGCGGCGAGTGGACGGGGATGTCGTTGTTCTCCGGGTGGTAGGGCAAGGGGATGAAGCCGACGAAGCCGTGGGTTTCGTCCTGGAGTTCGCGCAGGCGGCGCAGTTGATCCACGCGGTCGGCGAGGCTTTCGACGTGGCCGAATAGCATCGTGCAGGTGCTGCGCCAGCCCATCTGGTGCCAGGTGCGGTGGACGGATAGGTATTCCTCGGCGGATTCCTTGCCGCGCGCGATTACGGAGCGGACTTCTGGCTGGAAGATTTCCGCGCCACCACCGGTCAGGCAGTCCAGGCCGGCGGAGCGAAGTTCAAGAAGCGTTTGCTCCACGGATTTCTTCGCGAGCCAGGCGAGGTGGAGGATTTCGATGGCGGTGAAGCACTTGAGCTGCAGCCTCGGCGTAGCAGCCGACGTCAGGAGGCTCTGATCACTTTGGACTTCAGGATGAGCCTCCTCACGTCGGCTCCTACAATCATCCAGCGCCCGCAGCGCTTTCAGCATGTCCGTGTAGTAGCTGAATGGCAGCGAAGGGTGCAGTCCACCGACGATGTGCAACTCGGTGATGCCCAACGCCAACGCCTCACGCGCCTTCTGCACTAGCTGCTCGACCGTCAGCTCGAAGCCGTCGGCGTCGCGCTTCTTGCGGGCGAAGGAGCAGAACTGGCAGGAGAGGATGCAGTAGTTCGAATAGTTGAGGTAGCGGTTGAGGATGTAGCTGGCGCGGTTGCCGACCTTGCGGGCGCGGGCGAAGTCGGCGATGGCCCCGAGGGCGTGGAGGTCCCTCAACTCGAAAAGCCGGAGGGCGTCGGCGTCGGAAAGACGCTCACTGGCGACAACCTTCTCGTAAAGGTCGCGCAGTGGACTGTGCTGGATGGAAAGATGCACCGGCGAGCATAGGCAAAAGCACCGCCGATGGCAAAGGAGAGCCGGGGCGCATGATGGAATTTGCCGGGGTCGCCTCGTGGGATCATCTGGCGTCTGACAGTCTGGATGACGTGCCGGCGCTGCAGGGCGACCTCTGCATATCCGGTGGGTTTACAAACGGGGCAAAACGCAGAGGCGCAAAGCATACAGAGAGACGCCGAGAATGGTTCTTAGGGCTGCCTTCGCGTCTGCAGCGCCTCATACTGTTTTGCCATCAATCTGATACAGACCGCGATTATCGGGCAAGTGTCATTGGATGTTGGTCAGGGGAAGTGTGAAAATCGAGGTGTCATTGGTTCTAGGTCAGGTGGGATGAAAATGCTTTTTAGGAAACACATATTTGAAAGTTTTGACCAGGGGCTGTTCGTCCGGCGCGTGTCG
>CAINDV010000401.1 GCA_903847485.1 uncultured Verrucomicrobiota bacterium | reverse complement strand
CGACACGCGCCGGACGAACAGCCCCTGGTCAAAACTTTCAAATATGTGTTTCCTAAAAAGCATTTTCATCCCACCTGACCTAGAACCAATGACACCTCGATTTTCACACTTCCCCTGACCAACATCCAATGACACTTGCCCTATCAGGACAAAACCGTCGCGCTCTATCGGAACGGTGAACAACTGTGCGTTTACAAAGTTGAGAAAGTCTGTTCCTTCTCCGACTCGGTGGCTATCGTGTTTGGCGTGCGACACATCAAACCGGACAATAAAAACACCTTCGTCGGCGCGACTGACGATGCGAGAGTCTATGACCGCGCGCTGACCCAGGCCGAAATAAAGGCGCTCGTTCCGAACCAACTCTCCGGCATCAAGCCGGTGATTTGGTGGGATTTCGAGGACGGAAAACTCACCGACAAGACCGGACGCTTCACCGATCTGTATGTCACCGGCAACACCCATGTGCAGGATGGAAAGCTGGTGCTGCCCAGTGATGGCTCTTCTCTTATCGCCCTCCCGACCGAGGCGATGTCCGCCCGCTTCGCAGAATTCGCCCCGACCCTCGTCGGCGCAAAGGCAACCCGAGTCGTGCAGAATAGCGCCGAGGAAAAGAAAGCACTGCCGCCACCCACCATTACCGGACACTGGTCAAAATCAGACCCAGGTGAGGTACCGGAGCTGGTTTTACAAACGAGCAAGTCCCTTCGGGAAAAGTATTTAGAGGACCCTTATCGGCCGGGTTATCACTTCGCGACGGTTGATGGCATTGCCTGGCCCGCTGACCCGAACGGAGCCTTTTACGCGAACGGACGTTACCATTTGATG
This sequence comes from uncultured Verrucomicrobiota bacterium, assembly GCA_903847485.1. Taxonomy (GTDB): domain Bacteria; phylum Verrucomicrobiota; class Verrucomicrobiia; order Limisphaerales; family JAJXZI01; genus CAINDV01. The sequence goes on along the minus strand of CAINDV010000401.1, from coordinate 31,006 downwards.
TATCTGCGCTGGCAGACCTGGAGTCACATTTCAAGCCAGGACCTGGTACATTGGCGACACCACCCCGATGCGCTCGACGGTGGAGCCTGGAGCGGCGGCGGCTTCCTTGATACGGATGGAACGGCCTATATCACCTATTGGATGCTCGGAGAGGTGTCTGGGATCGGTCTGGCGAAAAGCACGGATCCCTCGTTTGACCATTGGGAGAGGTTAAAGAGCAATCCCGCCGTCAAGTCCACCGATTTCGGACTTACAGAAACAACCAATACGGATGGATCCGTAACGGTGACCGGCTCGGCGGACCCGTCGAACATCTGGAAGAAAGACGGAAAGTATTACCTGTTGGGTGGAAACGTTACAGTGCTCAACAAATACGGACGGAAACCGGAGTCTCTCGCGAAATACACCGGCGATCACCTCTATCTTTATGAGTCCGCCAATCTAGATAACTGGCAATACAAGGGGGAATTCTATGATCGGAATCCCGCCTGGACGGAGGGCAGCGAAGATGACATGTGTCCGAGTTTCCTACCCCTGCCCTCCAGTCCGGAAGGTGGTAGACCGAGCGGGAAACATTTGCTGCTCTTCATCAGCCATAACAAAGGCTGCCAGTACTACCTGGGCGTTTATGATACCAAGCACGACAAGTTCATTCCGGAAAACCACGGTCGCATGACTTGGCGGGACACCACGATGTTTGCTCCGGAAGCGCTCGTGGACCCGAAGGGACGACAGATCATGTGGGCCTGGATGCACGACAATCCCCGCGAGGAAAGGAAGATAGGCTGGTCCGGCGTTTTCTGTTTGCCGAGACTGCTTTGGCTCGGCGCGGATGGCACACTTCGCATGAAGCCCGTGCCGGAATTGAATATGCTCCGGGGTGAGGAGCAATCCTGGCAAGACATCTCCCTCGCCGCGGGAGAAACCAAGCGATTGGAAAATGTAGTTGGCGATTCCTGCGAACTGGAAATCAACATCACTGGTGCCACGGCCAAACGTGTGGGGTTGAAAGTCCGTTCCTCTCTGGCGGGGGAAGAAGAGACGCTGCTCTATTACGATGCGGAGAAAAAGGAGCTCGTCTTTGATTCCACGAAGAGTGGCAAGGACGGGAGAATGGTGGTCGAAACTGCGCCCTTTGAGCTGGCGCAAAACGAACCGCTTCAGTTGCGAGTGTTCATAGATAAGTCGGTGATCGAGGTGTTCGCCAATGACCGTCAGGCGATTACCCGACGCGTGTATCCCGGGCGTAAGGATTCACTAGGGATCGTCCTTTTCGCTGATGGCGGCCAGGCCAAGTTCAACCTAGTGAAGGCCTGGGAAATGGTGCCGTCAAACCCATACTGAGTCGGCACACTCCGATGAAGGCACCATGAATACTACGAGCAGAAACTGCTTCGTTCCCGACGAGTCACTAACCCCATTTCTCCCGGTCTCTAATCCCCACTTTGTCTTACTCATGCGCACTACCCTCCCAACCAATTCTCTAGCAATGATACCAACCCGAGTGTTGCCCTTGGCCAAGGACAGGGTGAGATGCCTGTGCCTCATGGTGCTGGGCCTGGGCTGGGCCGCTTCTTCCCCGGCGGTGGAAGTGTCAGCCAAGGGGACGGCTTCCGACCGGGGGCAATTGTTCGATTTCGGCTGGCGCTTCTTCAAGGGGGCCGCCCCCGGTGCCGCCGAGTCTGGCTTCGACGATTCAAAATGGCGGTCGGTGGACTTGCCGCATGACTGGACCATCGAAGATCTTGAACCGCTTCCCAATGCCGGGCCGATGATTGCGGTTACCAAAGGCACCTGGCGATTCGCCAAGGGTGACGACATGGCTTGGAAGGCTCCCGACTTCGATGATTCGAAATGGGCGGCAGTCCGCCTGCCGGCTGCGTGGGAGGAGCATTCGCAGTATAAAGAGGACAAGTGCTACGGCTGGTTCCGGCGGAAGTTCGAGGTGTCCGCCGGGATGAAGGGCAAGGCCTTCCAGTTGGCCGTGGGCTGGGTCAAGGACGCCGACCAAACCTTTGTCAACGGCGTGATGGTCGGCAGCACTGGTGCCTTTCCACCAGAGTTTAAGGGCGCGGATACCGCTGACCGCTATTACATGGTTGCGCCGGAGCTGGTGAATGGCGACGGCACTGACGTGGTGGCTGTGCGTGTCTATCGTCACGGCGGCTATGGCGGCGGAATTTTCCGGGAACAAATGCCTCACACCCGCTCCGGCCCTTTCGACACCAAGGCCGCGAACGCTGCCTCTCTCGGATATACCATCGGCGGCACCGCCTGGTATCGCAAGCACTTCACTCTTCCTGGGACTAACACTAACGAACGAGTAAGGATCCAATTCGATGGCGTCTACATGAACGCCGACGTCTGGATCAACGATAACAAACTGGGTAACCACCCTTACGGCTATACTAGTTTCGGCTACGACCTTACGCCTCACCTGCGGCCCGGCGGCGAGAACGTAATCGCCGTCGAGGTTAAGAATGAGGGGGCCAACAGTCGTTGGTACTCTGGCTCCGGGATTTACCGGCACGTCCGGCTCATCCGCACCGGGGCGGTGCATGTCCCGGTCTGGGGGACCTATCTCACGACTCAGGACATATCGGACCGAGAAGCAGTCGTGCGGGTGCGCACACAGGTCGCCAATACTTCGGCCAGCCGTGCCGCCGTGCGGTTGCGAACGAAGATACTGGCGGCCGACGGTCGGGTGGTTGCCTCGGGCGAGGCGTCGCAAGACATTGATGCTGGCGGCACGCAGGAATTCGGCCAGCAATTCAACGTGGCCGATCCGGCGCGGTGGTCGGTGGCCGCGCCCAATCTCTACACGGCGGTTTCCGAGGTGATGATCAAGCGCCAAGTCGTGGATGCGGTAACCGAACGGTTCGGAATTCGCACTATCTCATTCGACGCCCAGGAGGGATTCAAACTCAACGGGCAGCGAATGCTGCTCAAAGGCTCGTGCATGCATCACGACAACGGCCCGCTCGGGGCCGCGGCTTACGACGATGCCGAGTACCGGCGCGTCTGTCTGACCAAGGCGGCCGGCTTCAATGCCATCCGGTGTGCGCATAACCCGCCCTCCGCGGCGTTCCTAAACGCCTGCGACGAGTTGGGCGTGCTGGTTATCAACGAAGCTTTTGACTGCTGGAAGGGTGGTAAGAACGGTAATGACTACTCCCGTTACTTCGACGAATGGTGGTGCCGCGACCTAGACGCGATGCTGCTCCGTGACCGCAACCACCCGTCCATCATCCTCTGGAGTATCGGCAACGAGATACCGGGTAACGACAGTCCACCGGTGGCCACGACAGCGCGGCTGCTGGCGGAACGCGTGCGACAGTTAGATCCGACGCGCCCCGTCACCTCCGGCGTGCAGGGTGTCAATCCGAAGAAAGACGAGTTTTTCGCGGCCCTTGATGTCGCCGGCTATAACTATGCCCTTAAGTGGAATGAGGGTCACCAGTATATGAAGAATGCCTATCTCGAGGACCACCAACGCCAGCCGGCGCGGGTAATTGTCGGTGCCGAATCATTTGCTTCCCAAGCCTTCGATTACTGGATGCCCGCCGTGGATTACCCGTGGGTGATTGGCGATTTCGTCTGGACCGGCTGGGATTACCTGGGGGAGTCATCCATCGGCTGGATCGGGTTTGGCTTTCCGGTGTACTGGCCGGTGGCCTACTGTGGCGACATTGGTCTAACCGGATTGCGGCGGCCGCAGTCCTATTACCGAGGCGCGTTGTTCGGGAACGAGGCGGTGACCGCGTTCGTGCGCCGCCCCGAACCTTCGTTTAGTGAGGTCCGGCGCTACGACTGGGGCGCTGACGACGTGCAGGACAGTTGGACCTGGCCCGGGCAAGAGGGGAAGAACCTGACGGTGTGTGTCTATTCGTGCTGCGACGAGGTGGAGTTGTTCCACAATGGTAAGAGCGTCGGGAGGCGGCCGACCACCCGCGAACAGCGGTTCCGAGCCGAGTTCGGCGTGGCCTACCAGCCAGGGAGTCTCAAGGCGGTGGGGTATAAGAACGGGAAGGCGGTTTCGGAATGGACGCTGGAGACCGCGGGCAAACCGGCCGCCCTCCGCCTGCGTCCCGAGCGCACCGCGATGGCCGCCGACGGGCAGTCGCTGTCGTATGTGCCGTTTGAGGTGGTGGATGCCGACGGACGGGTCCACCCGGAGGCCGACAATTTGGTGCGTATTAAGATTGAGGGTCCCGGAGTGCTGGCCGCTGTGGGTAATAACGATCCCTCCAGCCTCGAGAGTTTCCAAGTGCCACAACGCAAGGCGTGGCAGGGTCGCGGGCTTGTCATCCTTAAGTCCACCCGTCAGCAGGGACACATCCGTGTAACAGCGACCGGCGAAGGTCTCGCCCCGGCCACAGCGGTTATCGAGACCAAGTAGATTGAAACCAGGAATAAAGAGAAGCAAAGCATGAAGAAGTTAACAGGTTGTGCGCTGGTCGTGTTGTTGTTGACCGACTTGGTGGGGGCCTTAGCGGAGCAGCTTACGACAGTCTATTTGTCGGACCTGGACCTCTCGAAAAGTCGGAAGAACCCTCTTTTTTTACAAAACGGAACTTGAAAACCACTACTCCCACTTGACACTATTTCGTCACCGAATTGTTGTTATGAATTCACGCCTCTTCCTTTGGTCCGTTGTCTCCGCGCTGGCGGGGTTTCTCTTTGAAACCTGACCTTGCATACCACCTCCCATGACCACCCCGATCACCATCTATCGCGACGTCGCTTCGCTTGCCGCAGTCGTTGCAGATTTCAAAGCGGAGGTCGCTGCCCCAGCACCGCCCCGGATATCTCCGAAGCGTTTACGCGGAAAGGTGTCGAGGGACCATCCGTGCTGAAGATGGGCGATGAGTATGTGGTTTACTTTGATGGTTTCGCGGGCGGCGGCTATGGCGCGATGAAGACCAAGGACTTTATCAAATGTGAAGAACAGAGCACCAAACTCGTGGTGCCACCGGGAACTAAACAAGGCGCGGCGCTGGCTGTCCCTGGAAAAGTCATCGAGAAACTAATGGCTAGTGATAACAAACCGTGAATTCCGGTCTGTTCAACCACAGGAAGTCGTGGATCATGAAATCAAGCACTAAGACCGTGTTGCTATGCGCGGTGGGTATGATGTCGTTGGCAGCGACAGCAAATGCGACTGTGGCTGTCAACGGCCTGTTTAGCGACCACACGGTGCTGCAGCGCGACAAGCCGTGCCCCGTTTGGGGCACCGCCGCGCCCAACAAGACCATAACGGTTCTCTTCAACGGCCAGAAGAAGACAACCACCTCGGACGGACAAGGTAACTGGCGGCTGTCGCTGGATGCCATGGCCGCAAAAGCGGCAGGGGAAAGCATGACCATCACCGAGTTCGGGGCCAACACGATCACAGTAACGGACGTGGTGGTGGGTGATGTTTGGATGTGCGGCGGGCAATCCAACATGGCATTTAACCTTGGTGCCGGTCATGAGGGTGCCACCGCCGCCGCCAACTATCCCGGCATCCGTTGGATGTGGGTGGATAACGGCGGGACATTTGTTGCGCCTGATCCGCTGAGGCATATCAAGAGCACCTGGAAAGTGTGCGCTCCCGGCAACATCGGCGGCTTTTCGGCCGTGGCCTTCTACTTCGCCAGAAAGATCTACCTGGATCAAAAGGAGGCTATTCCCATTGGCCTGATCGGCAATTCAGTGGGTGGAACGCGCATTGATCCTTGGCTGATTCAGGACGGTTGCACGGACATCCCGGTCCTTGCGCCGCTTTTCAAGATGAATGTGATAACGGGGACCTTTTGCCTGGCAAACACCTTGATCCATCCGGTATCGCCCTTTGCCATCAAGGGACTGATCTGGTATCAGGGTGAGAACGCTGAAAACAATACCCAGTCCCCGGATAGCTACTTTCTCAAGGAGAAAGGACTCTATCAGGGCTTCAAGCGGCTCTTTGGGCTGGACGACTTCGCTATGTATGTCGTGCTGCTGCCTTACTGGAGTCCCCCACCCAGCGGGCCTAACGCGATTCCAGACACGCAGACCGACAACTGGGCTGACGTCCGCATTCAACAGGGCAACGTCTTGGGCTTCCCGCACGCCGGCGTGGCCTCGGCGCTGGATGTCGGTGATACGGTTGACCTCCATCCCCCGGACAAGCTCGACGTTGGCGAGCGGCTCGCGCTGTGGGCTTTGAAGAACGACTATGGCCGGACGACCATCGTTCCCAGTGGTCCAATCATCAAAGACATCACCGTCACCGGCAACAAAGTGATTTGCATGTTTGACTACGTCGGATCCGGACTGATGGTTGGCTACAAGGTGCCCACCCCCAACGTGGCCACTGTGCAACTGGTCGACGGCGTTCTTAAGAGGTTCTCTATCGCCGACGCCAGCGGCACGTGGTATGACGCGACGGCCACCATCGTCGGCAACACGGTTGAACTGACCTTGCCCTCCGTTTCCGTTCCGAAGAAGGTAGCGTATGCCATGTGGAACAACCCTGTTGACGGCTTGGATCCGGTTGCTCTCAAGGAAGGTTTGCTCTACAACCTGGAAGGCCTCCCGGCCAACCCGTTCTACCTGGATGACATCAGCGCCAAGTTCACCGTCACCGCTAGCGCCGGAGCCCACGGAAGCATCAGCCCTGTTGGCGCAACCACCTATCTCAAGCGTAAAACCGCGCCCTATGCCATCACTCCAGCGAAGGGCTATTATATTCAGGATGTGAAGGTGGACGGTGTCTCGGTCGGTTCCGTCAAGCATTACACGTTTGACCCACTCTATGCAGACCACCCCATCGCAGCGACATTTGCCAAGTCCCCGCCGGTTTACAGCATCACGGCATCCGTCGAAGGCAGCGGCGGTGCGATCAGTCCGGCCGGTAAAGTGAAAGTCAGACAGGGTGAGTCCAAGACATTCAACATCGTGCCGGACGGAGTGAACAATGTCGTAGTGCTTGTTGACGGTCAGCCGATGGGCGAGCGGCACAGCTTCACGTTCACCGATGTCAGAACTGATCACACCATCTCGGTTAGGTTCAAACGGAATTACACCGTCGCCGCCTCGGCAGGATCTGGCGGGGATATCACGCCGCCCGGCGTCACCGTGGTCGCAGCAACGAATCTCCCTCCAACCTACTCGATCCGAACACAGACCGGCTATAAAGTGAAGAGCGTCCTGGTGAACGGCGCGGACCAGGGTGCCATCACCAGTTATACTTTCGCGCCGGCTACCGCAAACATGACGATTGCAGTCGCGTTTGAGAGCACTCCGGTATATGCTGTCTTCGGCAAAGTGGTGTCTGGAGACAAGCCTCTAGCCGGCGCCTACGTCACCCTTCAGACCAGTATTCCGCAGAAGGTTGTCACGGAGGAAGACGGCGTATTTGCCTTTACTGCCAGCGCTGGAAAATACCATGTGGATGTATTGCCCGGCAATTCAACGTATGCCGGGAAGACCGTGCCAGTTGACGTGACCAGCGGCAACGCCGAACTCAGTAAAGTCAAATTCCCACCTGAAATGGTCAGGAACGGCGGGTTTGAAACGAACAAGTGGAATGGCAAATGGCCGGAGGAGACCACCCTCTGTGACGACTGGACTCTGGTGCAGCCCGGCAAGCTCAACCGATACCATGCGCACCATGATCCTCCCAACGGCTATCCCGGAAGATGGGGCATGCCCCCGGCGGACGGCGCCGCCTACCAGGACCTGACGCTGGCACCCGGCTCTTATCGGATCACCTTCTGGGCCTCGGGGGGAGAGCGGGTCGCAAAGTCCAAAGCGGTAGTCAGAATCGGCAAGCCACTGAGCCTGCCGCCCGATAGAACGAAATTGGACAATCTTAGCCAGAACGACGGCAGTCTTCTCAACCGGACAGTTGAGGCTGATCCTCAGTTCCGCGATGAAGCAAGAACCATCAAGTCCCCGGTTTGGGTGGAAGGAGCATCGGGAACATTTCACGGTTGTCACTGCGGGCACTTATCGGCTATCCTTCAGCACCCCGACCGCTCTCCTGCCTGGCGAAAACAGGGATATCGCGTTCGATGACGTCAGCATCGGTGCTGCCGATCACAACACGCAGAAATGAAATTCCTATTCAAAAGACCCAACATGAAGACCATGACAACAAGAATGATGATAGGATTCGCAACGCTCGTTTTTTGCAGCGCAACGGCGGGAACGGACAAGATGCCGGAATATCGCTCGCCTATTCATTTCATGCCTGCCAAGCGCGCGGTGGGTGATGTGATGCCCTTTTACTGGAAAGGTGAGTATCACGTATTCTATTTGCTGAATAACTCAGGCAACGCCGACATCGACTGGGAGCACGCCGTTTCAAAAGACTTGGTACACTGGCGGAACTTGCCTGCGGCCATCGTCCACGATCCCGCTGACAAGACCGGTCCCGAGGGCGGCTGCATGTTCACGGGATCCATCATCGAAGACCATGGCACTTTCCACGCGTTTTATACCAGTTGGAATCCGGAGAACCCGGCCGGGCGCGAGTTTGTCTGTCACGCCACCAGCAAGGATCTCGTCAGTTGGATCAAACATCCCAACGATATGTTTGGGCCTGACGGAATCCACTACGCCAATCACCGCGAGCGGGATTTCCGCGGCCCATGTGTGGTGTGGGATGCCGAGCAAAAGCAGTTTGTGATGTATGTCAACGCAAACCAACCTGGCAGAGGGGGATTCGTGTTCGGGCACCTGACCTCACAGGATCTCAAGCAGTGGCAACAACTCCCCGCTATCGAGAACATTCCGGGGGATGAATGCCCCGACTTTTTCAAGGCGGGCGGGACTTACTACCTACATGGCTGCAACGTCTATGCCTCCGCGAAAGACGAAAACGGGCCATGGAAATTCGCGTCCTATAACAGGGTGGAGAGGCGCATGGCCGCGAAGCGGGTGTTTGACGGCAAACGCCATGTCTGGTTCGGTGGTTGGCTGAATGGTCCCATGAGCATTCCCCGTGAAGTTTACGAAGGGCCTGAAGGTTTGCTGTTCATGAAGCCCGTGCCAGAGGTGGTGAATGTTTTCAGTGAAGCGGCTCTGTCGGTGTCCAACCTGTCGTTGGTGGCAGGCACTACCTGGACGAAAGAGGTGCCGCAGGACTATTTGCTTGAGGCGACCATCGATTTGTCCAAGGGACGGGAGCTTGGGTTCACCGTTCGGGGGGATGGAATTGCGGATGCCTGTCGTATGGTTTTGTCCGCCGATAAGAAGATGCTCACGACCACTGGTGGGCAATCCTGGGAATCACGGCCGCTGCCGATAGATTTCGCTCGTCCGGTCACGGTGCAGGCCTTCATTCTGGGCGGCATCGCTGAAGTGTTTGTCAACTCTCAATATGCGGCGACCTTTTTCATAAGGCCCGGCGGCGGCACGCTGGGCCTTGAGTCGCGCGGGAGTGTCGTGATCCAGAGTCTTCAGGTCAGAACTCCCGTCACCCGTAATCCGCTTAATCCATAACATAAAACCAACAACCGAACGAAGCGCCATGTTCGCCACCTCACCTACCACAAAACCACATCCCTCAACTGGGTTCGGAAAGATAGTTGCCAGAGCTTGCCTGATGCATCGCCGATATGTGGGCGGTGTGCTTACCGCACGGGGTGTTACCTGCGGCGTCGCCGCCGCGGCGGACAAGGATCCGTCGCCCGGTTTTCACGATTGGGCGAAGATGCCGCCGATGGGCTGGAACAGCTATGATTGCTTGGGGATCGTTGTCCCGGAGGCAGAGGTGAAGGCCAATGCGGATTACATGGCCGCCAAAAGCGGGCTTGGACCAAGGAGGCACGCGCCAGCAGGGCGGGGCGACCGTCCGTTTCCTGGTCTATACCCAGGATCCGATGGTTGGGTCGGATGCCCCGGCCCTGAGCATCCCCGTGGAACTGGCCGACCTGGGTTTCCAAGGCTCCTGCCAAGTGCGCGATCTTTGGAAGAAAGAGGCGCTGGGAGAATTCTCGGGCACGTTCGCGCCCGAGATCCCTTGGCACGGAGCTGGCTTTTTCAGAATTTCAGGAAAGTGACCGTTTATAGATGTGATACAAAAATGGCTTGCCCACTCCACCGTTCAACACAGATGATTGGTAACTGGGTAAATCGCGATCACCAGAAGAGATGACGATGAACTGCGCAACAATGAAGAACATGAAGAAAGCAATTTGGATGCTCATCTTCCAGGCCCTCGTGGCCTGGATGCCGAACCCGGGTGTGTGCGCCACTGAGCCTTTGGTGGACATGGATGCCGGCAGACTAACTGAGGGACCGCTGTCTGCCTGGGATAACACCGGGAGTTTGAAAGGCACGTTCAAGAACGACGGCACCCAACCGCAGGTCAAGATCATCGGCGGCACCAAGGCCGTGGCTTTCGGCGGCGGAGACCACATGCTGGCGGATTTCACCGCGCCTGACTCGATTACGGGCGACCGGCCGTTCAGTTGTGTCGTGCGTGCCTACTGCACCGACATCCGGGGTGAGCGCGCGTTGATCTCATGGTCCACGCGGCCCTCCAATTGCCTCGAGATTGAATACGGCGATGCTCCTCAATGGGGAGCCATCGGGACTTACAGCGATGCCCAACTGGGCTGGACCAAAGGCGCTCCGCAGACCGGTAAGTGGCACCGTCTCGTTTACACTTACACGGGCGGCAAAGACGGCACCCTTCAGGCTTGGTGTGACTCGGAACTTCGGGCGGAGAAAAGAGGCACTGTGGCAACCAAACCCGGTAAGCAGTTCGTTCTGGGTGCATGCCAGGCCGAGGACGGCCCTAACAAGTTCAGGTATGAGCACGCCATCGTCGGCGCAATCGCCAGCGTGAAGGTCTATGACCATGCGCTGAGTCCGTTCGAAGTCTGGAAAGCCAGCGGGATGGATACGCCCTATCCGGTGGCGCCCGGACGCGATTCCGAGCTTGGCGGAATCACGACCACGTTGAAGTGGGAACCGGTCGCGGTCGGCGCTGCCACCTATGACATTTACGTGGGGACCAACCAAGCCGCGCTGGAAACCGCCACCAAAGATCTGCCCGCCGGCAAGGCCGCTGACTGGTCGAGAATTTACAAGGGTAACCAGCCGGCCGCGCAGACCGAGTTCGGCCCACTCGTACTGAAGCTCGGCACAACCTATTACTGGAGGATAGACCAGCGCGGCGACCAAGGCACAGTGAAGCGCGGCGTGGTCTTCGGCTTCAGCGCGGGCAGCGGACTGGCTGCAAACCCGAAACCGGACACCGGTGGGTTTTTTGTGGATGGCAGTAAGAAGACGGAACTTGCCTGGAGACCTGGCAGACACGCCGTCAAACAGAACATATATTTCGGCAATACCGCGGCCGAGGTGCTGGCGTCTAATAAACCAATCGCGGCTGATTTGCCAGCCAGCGCCACCTCCATTCCGTTTCCCGTCAAGGAACCGGTGGTGGGCAAGACCTGTTTCTGGCGTGTTGAGTCCGTCAACGGCGATAACATCCCGACCACCAAGGGCGAGGTCTGGAGCGTTCGCATCATAAAGAAGAAGCTGAAGATCTATCTCCTCGGCGGCCAGTCCAACGCGTCCGGCTGCGCCTCGTGCATCGGCCTGCCGGAGGAGTTGGTTGGCCCGCAGAAGAACGTCATCGTCTTCGCGCGCGGCAGCATTAAGGTCAAGGAGTATGGCTGGGATTGGCTCAAGGATGGCCTGGGCGACGGCTTCGGCGACCGGGGCAAAGGCGCGTTCGGCCCCGAACTTACCTTCGGTGTGCATATGGCAAAAGCCAAACCTGGCGAAGTGGTGGGGATTATCAAATGTGCGTGGGGCGCCACCGACCTTGCCAGGCAGTGGCGGCCGCCGGGCGCGGGCGGAGAGACCGGCCCGCTCTTTAAGGGCTTTGTTGAAGCTCTCCATCAGGGACTCGCGGCCCTCGACCCGGCGTTTGAGCCTGAGTTCGCCGGCATGATCTGGATGCAGGGCGAGTCCGATGCGTCCAACAAACAGATGACTGCTGACTATGCGAAAACTCTGACGGCGTTCATCAAGGATATCCGCGAGGAGGTGAAGCAGCTCAATATGCCATTCGTGCTGGCGCAGATATCCAAGGTGCCGGCCTGGGGACCGGACCAGGGCGATGGGCTTCGTGCCGCGCAGTTGGAGGTCACGAAGACGGTGCCCAATACGGCAACCTTCCCGACTGACGACTACAAACTCTGCGATCCGTGGCACTACGACACCCAAGGCATGGTATCGCTCGGCGAGCGCTTTGCGAAAGCGATGCTGAATCTCGAAACAAAGTAACAACTACTGGAAAACCAAAACACACAAGCGAGGAACAATTGACATGAAACAAATAGCAAAAACGATGACGGTGGCGGGATTGTTGGCGAGCGGATGGATGGTCTGCGCGGAAGAGGTTGAAATCCCGGCCATGCCGGCCAATCCTCCGCCTCACTGGTTGACTTATCATCTGGTCCATCCCGGTCCCGGCGGCGCATTCCCTGGTGATCCGAATTGCGCCTTCTTCTGGAAGGGCAATTACCATTTGCACTATATATACGAATATAAAGGCGTCAACTTCGCCCATGTTTCCAGTGATGACATGGTCCACTGGAAGTGGCAGCCGACGACACTTACCCCGAAGTTCACTGGCCATGGTATGTTCAGCGGTACTGGTTTCTTTACCAAGGAAGGGAAACCTGCGATCATCTATCATGGCTGGAGATCGGGCCGCAATCAGATTGCCATCGCTCAGGACGACAATCTTGAAACTTGGAGCAAGCCCTATCCGCTCGAGCCCAAAGTCCGCCCGGACCAGGATGGCAGCAAGATCGCCAACTGGGATCCAGACGCGTGGCTCGATGGTGACAGTTACTATGCGCTCTCTGGCGGCAATCCCGGCAGTGGCAAGCCACCCACCCTGTTCAAGTCAGCGGACCTGAAGAATTGGGAGTATCTTGGATTGTTTCTGGACCATGACATGCCGGACGTGAAGAAAGGCGAAGACGTATCCTGCCCGAACTTTTTCAAGATCGGCGACAAGTATATGCTGCTCTGCATCAGTCATAATCTCGGCTGCCGCTACTACCTTGGGGAATGGAAGAACGAGAAGTTCTCGCCCGACTTTCATGGTCGTATGACCTGGAACGGCAAGAATTTCTTTGCCCCGGAATCCCTGCTGACCAAGGACGGTCGCCGTGTGATGTGGGCGTGGCTGATTGATTTGCCAATTGAGCCATCGGGTGTGCAGTCACTGCCGCGTGAGCTGTCGCTGCCGAAAGACGGAGTGTTGCGGATCAAGCCGCTGAAAGAACTCGAATCGCTTCGTTACGACGCGAAACAGGAAGAGGACATCGCGGTGAAGGGCGATGCCGCATACACGCTCAAGGAGATCAGTGGCAACGCACTGGAGTTGGAAGTGACCTTCAAAACACCGATGGCGAAAGAGTGCGGCCTGGATGTCCTGTGCGACAGGAATGGCGCCAATGGACTCAGAGTTGCCTATATTCCGGAACGTAAGACCCTGATGGTCGGAAATGTGGACGCGCTATTTGAACTCAAGCCGGGCGAAGACCTCACCTTGCGGGTGTTCATCGACAAGAACCTCGTGGAAGTGTTTGCCAATGATCGTCAGGCCGCCCTGGCCGCGCGCCGTGGGTATGCCCCGGAGAATATAGGAGTTAGACTTTTCAGCAGGGGGGGAGACGTCGAGGTGAAGCAGGTCCGGAGCTGGAGGATGAAGTCCATCTACGCGGGACAGTGAGAACACTCGAACTGAAATCAATAAGACGATAATTGTGAATACCAAATCTATGAACCATAAATTACTTTCTATCGCAGCCGCAGTGATTGGTGGCGGCCTGGCAACGTGCTATGCCGCCGAGGACATCCTCATTGCGGATTTCGAAGGCCCGGATTATGGCACCTGGAAAGCGAACGGCGACGCCTTCGGCCCCGGTCCAGCGCGTGGCGGTCTGCCCAACCCTTGGCGCCCTGACCTAACAAAGGCCGTGGACGCCTTCAAGGGCAATGGTTTTGCCACTTCGTACTATCTGGGCGACGCAGGCACCGGCTCGCTCAACTCGCCGGAGTTCAAGATCGAGCGCAAGTATATCAGCTTCCTGATAGGCGGGAGCAGGGAAGTGGATAGAACCAGCATGAACCTCCTTATCGATGGCAAGGTCGTCCGTGTGGCCGGCGCGCCGAAGGACTCGCCCGATGGCAGCGCAACGCTCGTGCCGGGCGCGTGGGACGTGACTGAGTTCGCCGGCAAAACCGCCGTGATTCAGATCGTGGACAACACCGGGGATGCTGGCCGGGGGCATATCAACGTGGACCAGATTGTCCAAACCGATGTCAAGCCGGCGCCAGCCGACCCCAATTCCCCGCAGCCGCAATTGTTCGCCAATGCCCGGCGGGACTTCAAGATTGAGAAACGTTATCTCCACATTCCCATCAAAAACTTTGTGCCCACGTGTGCCGTCAACACCCTCGTCGCTGGCAAGGTTGTTGTTAGAAACGATATCGGACTGGCTGATGGCACGCCTGACTGGTGGGCCTTCATGGACGTGAGCGCGTGGAACGGCAAGACCGTCACGATCCAGGTGGACAGGCTGCCGGAAGATTCCACGGCGCTGAATTTGATTGAGCAAAGCGATTCCATCAAAGGCTCTGAAGACCTCTACCGCGAGCCATTGCGCGGGCAGTTGCATTTCTCCTCGCGGCGCGGTTGGAACAACGATCCCAATGGCATGGTGTTTTCCCAAGGCGAGTATCATCTTTATTACCAACTCAATCCTTACGGCTGGGGCTGGGGTAACATGCACTGGGGCCACGCCGTAAGCAGTGACATGGTTCACTGGAAGGAACTAGGCATCGCAATCTATATGCACGCCCCCGGCGATGCGGTGTTCTCCGGCAGCGCCGTGGTGGACCAGGCCAACACCTCCGGCTGGAAAAACGGAGCCGATGATTTGATCGTGGCCGCCTTTACCAGCACGGGCCGCGGCGAGTGCATCGTTTATTCCAACGACAAGGGTCGCACCTTCAGCGAATACGAAGGCAACCCGGTGGCGAAGCACGGCGGTCGCGACCCGCGCCTGCTCTGGCACGCGCCCAGCAAGCAGTGGGTGATGGCCGTGTATGACGAAGGCACCGGCAAACAGTGCGTCGCCTTTTACACCTCGCCGGATTTGAAGAAGTGGACGTTCCAAAGCCGCATCGAGGGATTCTATGAGTGCCCTGACTTCTTTGAGCTGCCGGTGGATGGGGACGCCACCAACAAGAAGTGGGTGCTCACAGCGGCGAGCAGCGATTACATGCTCGGTTCGTTCGACGGGAAGACATTCACCCCGGAAACAGCGAAATTGAAAGGCCATCAGGGTGCGGGATTCTACGCGGCACAGACGTTCTCGCATGATCCGAAGGGTCGCACCATTCAAATCGGCTGGCTGCAAACCGAAACGCGGGGCATGCCATTCAACCAGGCGATGAGCCTGCCGCACCAGATCACGCTTCGTTCCACGCCCGAAGGCCCACGCCTCGCGTGGACACCGGTGGATGAATTGAAGCCCTTGCGCGTCAAATCGCACGATTGTGGAGCGGTAACCCTGACGCCTGGCACGCCGAACCCGCTCGCCAAAGTCTCCGGTGAACTGCTGGAATTGCGCGCCACCTTTACGCCACCAGCCAATGGTGAGGTGAAGTTCACCTTGCGTGGCATTCCGGTGATTTACAACACGGAGCAGCAGGTGCTCTCGGTGAATGGCCACCGCGCTCCGGCGCTGCTGCGCGAGGGTAAGATTGATCTAACGGTTTTCACCGACCGTACCGCCTACGAAGTGTTCGCCGCCGGCGGCCTGACCTATGTGCCGCTGCCGTGTGTGCCCAATGCGACTGCCCTGGGCGCTGAGGTTTCCGTGACGGGCGGCGATGTCACTTTCGAGAAACTCGAAGTGCATGAGTTGAGGTCCATTTGGACAAAAGCAAAACCGTAACCCGTCGAACCATGAAAACGTTGGCAAGTTGTGCGCTGGTCGTGTTGCTGTCCTCCGGGTTGGTGCATGCCGATGTCAAACTGCACCGGGTGTTCACTGACCACATGGTTCTCCAGCGAGACATGAACGTCAACGTCTGGGGTTGGGCCAATCCCGGCGAGAAGGTAAGCGTGCAGTTTGACGGCCAGAATCTGTCGGTTGTAACCGACGCGAAGGGCAAGTGGTCCGTCAAGCTCGCTCCGATGAAGGCCAACCCCACGCCTCAGAACCTGACCGTCATCGGTAAGAACAAGATTGAGCTGACGGATATCCTTGTCGGTGATATCTGGCTTTGTAGTGGGCAATCTAACATGGCTTTCGGCGTGGGCGGCATCAATACCCCTGAGGACGTCAAGTCCGCCGATTATCCGCTGATGCGCTTCCGGGGAGGTTGGGGATGCTGGTCAGGCCCGCTCATGGAAGACCTCGTGGAGAAGCCGTGGTATCGCGTTGCGATCGCGGAGGACCTCGCTAGGTTGAAGCCATGGAAACGCATCGTTCCTGACGTCAAAGCCATTGACGACTGCCCGGCCGTCGGCTTCTATTTCGCGCGCAAGGTGCAGAAGGAGACCGGTGTTCCTATAGGCATACTTGAGTGTGCCATTGGCGGGTCATCAATCGAGGCCTGGCTGCCACCGACTGCTTTCACGGACTATTCGGCCGTGGCTTACCTCGCGAAGCGAAGGCAGGAGGCGATTGACCATTGGCACAAGAAGACCATCGCCGACATGGAGGACTGGGGCGTCGAAGCGAAGAAGACTCTGGCGGAGGGCAAGGACATATCCAATCCTCCGGCCGTCGCCCCGCATCCCAACGAAGACTTCAGAGGCCGGTGCGAAGTCAGCACTCTCTACAATGGCATGATCAATCCCTTGCTACCGTTTGCCATCAAGGGGGTCCTCTGGTATCAGGGCGAGAACAACGGCTCGGAGCAGCAAACCTATATTGATAAGCTCAGCGCCCTGGCGGGCAGTTGGCGTCAGCTTTGGGGATATGAATTCCCGTTCTACTATGTCCAGCTTCCGAACTTCGAGCAAGCGGTGGATGCCCCGTCCGGCGGCAAGCCGGGATGGCAGATGATTCGGATGGGCATGCTTAAGGCGCTCAAGGTCATCCCGAACAGCGGCATGGCGGTGACCATTGATGTCGGCGATTCCAAGGACATCCACCCCAGGAACAAGCGCGACATCGGCGAGCGATTGGCGCTCTGGGCATTGGCGAAGGACTACGGCAAGACCGGCCTGGTGTACAGCGGCCCGCTCTATCAAAGCATGCAAATTGATGGCAGTAGGATCCAGATCGGGTTCGACCATATCGGCGGGGGACTGATGGCCGGGAAGAAAGACGGCCTCAATCCGGCGGTTGAAGATCAGGGCGCGAAACTCAAGAGTTTTGCCATCGCTGGCGAGGACAAGAAATGGGTGTGGGCTGACGCGGTGATTGACGGCAAGACGGTGGTCGTGTCCAATCCGGCGGTGCCGAAGCCGGTGGCTGTGAGATATGCCTTTGCGATGAACCCCGAGGGCTGCAATTTGTATAACAAAGAGGGCCTGCCTGCCTCGCCGTTCAGGACGGATGACTGGTAATTGAGTAAGTCGAAACCACTAAGAGCGATGACGATGAACTACGTGAACATAAAGCAAGCAATTTGGATGGTCATCTTCCCGGCCCTCGTGGCTTGGATGCCGAACCTTGGCGCGTGCGCTGCCGAGCCTTTGTTGGAGGTGAGGTGGAGTGGCGGAGTCATGGGCAGTCTCAAGGCACGGAGTAATGGCGGAGTCACGGATTTCATTCAATCCGGACGCCTTTTGGGAACCGTTGTCCTGCGCTACCGCGAACCAGGCGGCAGTTGGCAGAGCGTCAATTCCGCAGCTCTGTCGAATGCCGCAACCGTGACCGTGAGTGCCGATAGCTTGGTCTCAGACGCCGCTTTCTCGATTACGAACGGCCCGGCGGCGGCGCTGAACCTAGGGATTCGATTCGCGGTCCAGGGGCGGACGATCCTGTGGACACTCTATCTTCAGAATGTGTCAAAGCAACCCCTCGAAATCGGCGATCTAGCGCTGCCGCTGCCTATGAGTGGCGGAGGAAAGGGGCAGCCCGTGATTCTCAAGCACAGCTTCATCTCTGGCCATGGTTCGTTTCTATTTTGGATGCGTTCCGACAGCGCCAAACCCTTCCTCACCATGGTGCCCGCCGGTGATACCTCGCTCGAATACTGGGACAGCTCGCGGGAAGGCGGTTATCGAGTATTCATTCATTCAGCCGTCGCCGGTGCTGAAGCGAAGGAGCGGGGCACTAATTGGCGCCAGCCGCACACCAGCCTCAAACTTGCGCCGAAGGGCCAGCCGGGCGATTCCCGCTCCTATGTTTTCAAACTGGGACTGGCCGACGATTACGATGGGGTCCGGCAGACTCTCGTGGACGAAGGCGGCCTGGATGTCCAGGTGGTTCCTGGCATGACCGTGCCCACGGATTTGTCGGCCCGGTTTGCCTTGCGAACCAAACAGAAGGTGGACGCAGTCGAGGCGGAGTTCCAGGGACAGACCCGGATTGAATCTATGGGGGCCAAGGGTGACTTCCAGCTTTACCAGGTCCGCTTCACGAAACTGGGCGAGAATAGGCTCACTGTCCGTTACGGCCATGGCCGGCACATGTTTCTGGAGTTCTTTTCCACCGAGCCGCTGGAAACCTTGATCAAGAAACGCGCTGCATTCCTCGCCAAATCCCAGCATCGCGATCCCAGCAAGTGGTACAACGGGCTGATCACCGACTGGAACATGGAGAGCCAGTTACTGCTCGGCCCCGACAATTACGATCGGATCAAGGGCTGGCGCATCTACGAGGTCTCCTGCGACGATCCCGGTCTGGGCAAGCCGGCGTATCTGGCCGCCAAGAATGCGGAGTTCCCCAACCAAGGCGAAGTCGAGGCGCTCGATTACTACATCCAGCACTTTGTCTGGGGTGGCTTGCAGCAAACCACCGGCGAACCTTATCCCTACGGCATCTATGGCATCCCCGACTGGAAACAGAACCGCGACAGCCCCGATCCAGGCCGCGGCGGCCGGCGGCATCTCTGGCGCGTCTATGACTATCCGCACATTATCCAGATGTATTTCGCCATGTATCGGGTCGCGAAGCATCATCCGCAAATCACGACGGTGTTATCGGTGAAGGATTACCTGCTGCGCGCTTATGGCACCGCGCGGGCGATGTTCACGGTGCCTATGGAAATCGAACGCTGGTCCGCCTACGACACGGGTTTCTACAATGAACTGGCTATCGTGGATCTGATCGGCGCTTTGGAAACTGAAGGGATGAAGACGGAGGCGGACACGCTGCGAGGTTTCTGGGACCACAAGGTTAAGAACTTCGTCAACCACGAACAGGATCTGTTCCGCTCCGAGTATGCGTTCGACTCGACCGGCTTCGAGTCCACTCATGCGCTTGCGAAGTACGCCATGCTCCACGCTGACCAGCCTGGCGAAACTAACTCCGGCATCCCGGTCGCCAACGCGCAGCGCTTCCTGGAAAAGCAAATGGCTGCCAACCTCTTCTGCCGTGGCTGGGTCGAGCCGGCTTATTACTACCTCGGCAGCGACTATCGCGGCGGCGGCGGCAATGCCTACACGCTCACCTACATGTCACAAATGGGCGGCTGGAGTGTGCTCGACTACGCGCTGAATTTCGCGACCAACCCGGCGCCCTACCTCCGGCTTGGCTACGCTTCTTATCTGAGCGCTTGGGCGTTGATGAATACCGGCACGCCCGAGTCCGGCTACGGCTATTGGTATCCCGGTCAGGCGAACGACGGTGGGGCGGGCGGTGGCTTTGAGCCGGCACCATTCGGCAAGACCTGGCTCGAACAACCGCACCATCGCGGCTCCTGGTATTACGCCTGCGAGATTGATCTCGGTTACTGCGGCGCATTGCGGACCGCGGCGACCGTGCTGGCGGACGACCCGATCTTTGGCCGGATCTGCCTCGGAGGCGACTGGCGCAAGACCGAAGCGGGCCTCGAAGTCACGCCCAAGGATGGCCTGCGCCGCCGCTTTTACGCGGCGCTGGGTGGTGGCAAGCTGCAACTGGTTTCGGACTCCGACCGCTTTCCCGCCACGCAACCTATCATCCTCAAAGAGGACTTATCCGAGGTGCGCTTCTTCCTCGAAAGCGACAACCCGGCCGCGCACCCTGCCAGGCTCCGGTTGACCGGCCTAACTCCGGGTGAATACACCGTCAGCGTTGGCGAGGTGGCGGTCGCCCCGGTGCAGGCAGGCAAGGGCCGGGAAACCGTTGTCGTTGTGCCCATCTCCGCCGGGCTTCGGCCGCAATCCGTGGCCATCGCGCGGCGGCGTTGACAGGCGGTGGCGAAGCTCTATTTCTAGGTCGAAACAATCAAGATAGATGACCATGATCTGCGAAAAAATGAAGAACCTGAAGCAAGCAGTTTGGCTGTGTATCTTCCCGGCCCTGGTGGTTTGGCTGGCGAACGCAGGCCTATGTGCTTCCGGGCCATTGGTTGACTTGGATGCTGTCAAACTAAGTGAGGGACCACTGTCGGCCTGGGATAACGCCGGGAGTTTGACCGGCATCTACAAGAACGACGGCACCCAACCGCAGGTCAAGGCCGTCAGTGGCGTGAAGGCTGTGGCTTTCGATGGCGGCGACCCCCTGCTGGCGGATTTCACCGCGCCTGACCCGATTACGGGCGACCGGCAATTCAGTTGTGTGGTGCGCGCCTACTGCACCGACATCCGGGGTGAGCGGGCGCTGCTCTCCGGCGGCCGTGAATTCGTGGCACAACAGCGGCAGCGGATGGCCAAGCAAAAACAGGAGTTGCGGAAGCCGCAGGAACGCCCATTGGCCCCCGAAGTCGGGAACTATCGCAACGTGCTGCCCGGCAAGGACGTGGCGGAGTATTCCAAGACGGCGCTGGCCTTGCGGAAATGGATGATCGCCAACGATCCCTTCCGTCCGCTCTATCACTTCACCAGTCCGGAAAGCTGGATCAACGACCCTAACGGACCCATCTATTACAAGGGCCGATACCACTTGTTCTATCAGTACAGACCGGTCGTTGACGGTCGCCCGGGCACCATGAGCTGGGGCCATGCCGTAAGCAAGGATCTGGTGCATTGGGTGGACTGGCCGGTTGCCCTGTGGCCGGACACCCCCCAGGACCGCGCCGGCGTTTTCTCCGGCAACACGTTTATTGACGACAACGGCGACCTGTGTGCCCTCTATACAGGCAACGTCCGTGACCATGAGGAGAGTTACGGGATTCTGGCACGCAGCACCGACGGCTTCGTGACCTGCACGAAGACAGTCGTCATGGATGACAAGCAGCGTCCCAACCCCCGGTCACCGGTGCATTGGGATGGCTATGTTTGGAAGGAAGGGAAAAGCTGGTGCCAGTTGGTCGGCGGATGCAAGGAAGGCCGGGGTGTTGCCTGGTTATGGAAATCCCCCGACCTCCAGCAGTGGACCCTGCAGAAAGACATCGCTCCGACGATCCACTTGGGCGAATTCTGGGAACTGCCCTACCTGATTCCGCTAGGTGGCAGACACATACTGATGGTTGGTGCTGGCAATCCCTACTGGATTGGAACCTATAACGCAACGACCATGCTATTCACGCCCGACCAAGCGCAGCCGCGCTCGATGGACAACGGCAACTATTACTCATTCAATCCCAACATGGTTGACGACAAGGGTCCCGGCGGCACGCCCCGGCGCATCATGCACGGCTGGACCACCATCGGCCGGACGCCGACCGGCACGGTGCCATACTGGGAGCACGCCCACTCCATCCCGAGAGTGCTCACCCTCAAGGACGGGCGCGTGTGGCAGGAGCCGATCCCGGAACTTCGGATGCTGCGTGCCGACAAGCAATCGTTCGAGAACCTAACCGTAACTCCGGAGTCCGGGGCTCTGCTGGAAACCGTCAAGGGCGACTCCCTTGAGATCATCGCCACCTTCAAGCCTGGCACGGCGCGGCGTTTCGGCATCAACGTCCGCAGCTCGGCGACCGACCCGAAGTTAGGTGTACCGGTTTGGTTTGACGCGCAGAAGCTTACCTTCGGCGCCGACAAGGCAGGCATGTCTAGTGACCTGAAATCTGGAGACCCCGTCACCCTGCATCTTTTCGTGGACCGTTCGGTGGTTGAGGTTTAC
Organism: uncultured Verrucomicrobiota bacterium; assembly: GCA_903847485.1. Lineage (GTDB taxonomy): Bacteria > Verrucomicrobiota > Verrucomicrobiia > Limisphaerales > JAJXZI01 > CAINDV01. The sequence continues at coordinate 8,828 of CAINDV010000401.1, read as the reverse complement.
GTGAACGGCAACGCGAACACCATCGCCGCGTTCCACGACCCCGCCGCCCGGGGTGTTGCGCTGTTCAGCACCGGTGGCACATGCACGCTGGAAACGCTCGAAGGCTGGCGTATGACGTCCATTTGGGAATGAGTAATCTCCCAATGAAGGCCCACGGCCCGTTCCGCTTCGCGGCTTTTCCCACTGAAGAAACAGTCATATCTCCCATGAGCTCGACCCGACCCGTCCACCAGTCTCTTGCGCTTTGCCTCCTGATAGTGCCAGTTAGGGCGGCGCGGATAGAGGCCCAACCCGGGAGACTGCGCTGCGGCTTCACTCTCATCGAGTTGCTCGTGGTTATTGCCATCATTGCCATTCTTGCGGCGCTGCTGCTCCCGGCGCTAGGTCTCGCCAAGGAACAGGCGCGCACGACGCGCTGCGTCAGCAACGAACGCCAGATCATGTTAGCCTCATTGCTTTACTGCGACGACAACCGCGGGTTTCTGCCGCAAGGGTTTACCTTCAACCCAGACGCTTCATGGGACCAGTTGGTAAAACGCTACGGCTGTCCGACAAACCTGCTGACTTGTCTCAGCCACAAGCAGGGTTCCCGGCATTACTGGGTGAGCGGGAATATCGGCTATGGGGATCCCACGGGGGTCATGAGCATCGGGTTCTCCGCGCGGATCGAGTCCATTCCCCGCCCGACCGAAACCGTGGCCTTCACGGAAATGCGGGACCATGATGCCAGTTATGCTTACGGCGGGGTTTCCATCCCCGGCAGCATTTGGGCGTCCACGCTGTATGCGTATGAAGATGCGTTCATCCTGCAGTACCGGCACCGTAAGCGGGAGACCGTTGCCCTTTGCGACGGGCATGTGGAATGCCTGAAATCCAACGTTTTGCTTGGGCCGCTGAATGCCTTGTGGAAGCCCTCGTTATACAAGTTCTACCGGGTGAAACCCTGAGATTGAGCGTTCAATAACCAATTCCTGTCGGTATATGAACACAAACCGAACAACTCCGATGGTCGCTGTAGTTGCAGCGATCCTAGGGTTCACGATCACCAGCGAGACGGTAAAATCGCAAACGGTAGAGGCCAGCAAGTCGTCGAATCTGAGCGAGAAGACTCCCGCAGCACCCGAGACCATCCAGGCCGGTTTCTTTACCCCCATGCGCGAAGGGATGATCTGGGACACCTGGGTTTATTACCATGAGGGCAATTACTACATGTATTATCTGGCCGGGCCTTTTGGGCATTGGAATGGCCACGAGCTGGCCACTTCCGATGGTGGCGTCCAATGGAAAGAATACGGCGTGATGGTCAAGCCCGGCGCTGGCGTGACATGGATGGGCACCGGACATATCTGGCAGGCGCCCGACTTCGCAAAATCCCACACGTGGGTGATGAATTACACTGAGCACATCGGCGACAAGCAGGACATCCGGTTTGTGACGTCCACGGATCTCCTGCACTGGACGAAGGTGGATGACAAACATCACTTCGTGCAGGATGTGAGATGGTATCAGGAAAAGGGCCGTTGGGATTGCATAGATACCCTCCAACGCCCCGACGGCAGTCTCTATGGTTATTTCACCGCCGCCCCCAATCCGGCCAAGGTTAATTACAAACCCTGCGGGTTCGGCTTTGCCGAGAGCAAGGACGGCCTCACCTGGACGGCACTGCCGCCCGTCGAGGGTGATATTGGCGGTGAATTCGGCGGCATCCAACAGATAGGTAACAAGTATTTCATCCTTATCAGCGAAGGCCGCGTGGCGGTCGGCGACAAACCGGAGGGACCGTTCCATGCGCAGAAGAAAAACCCCAATGCCTTCCGCGATGGCTGCGATATCTACTTTCCGCGCTTTTTCCACAACGCACCCGGCGGCCCGCTGGTCAATCACTACTACAAACATGGCTTCCAACAGAGCCAGTCTGTCTATGCCGCGCTACTGAAAGCTATCGAAGTAGATCGTGAAGGCATCCTGCGGCTCAAGTGGTGGCCCAACAACGACAAACTCAAAGCCAAACCGGTGGAAACCAAGCTGGTTGTGGCTGGCAAGGAATACGCAGCTTCGCTCAGAATACTGGACACCAAACTGGACCTGAGGCGAACCTATGTCATTGAAAGCACTGTGGAAAAGGTGCCGCTAACAGCGGAGGGCGGCGGCAGTCCCGGCATTTACTTCGCCAGTGGCAATGGTTAGGGCTGGTGGCTGCTCTTGGCGCGTGAGACAGTCCAGTTTGGCGAAATCAAAGCCGACGGCAGCGGGTTCAAAGTCCTGCAAACCTCCACCCGTGACCTGGCCCTCGGGCCGGTGCTCAAGTTCCGGGTGGTGATGAAGGGCGACATGATGGAGTTATATGTCAATGATTACCTGATGAACCTCAAGCGGATGAAGTGCAACGGACAGATCGGGTTCATCGGCGCGGACAAAGAAATCGCGTTCAAGAACATCAATGTCTGGCAAAGCAACTAACCTCTCAGAAACGAATATGAACATAAAACCAGAATGGTGGTAGTGGTTACGATGGTGTTCGGCCCAGGTGGTGTTGCCCGCGCCGAAATAGTTAATGGGACGAGTTATCTGGACGGGGTGACTGCCACAGCTTCCTTCACCGGCCAGGGCCGGGTGGCAAGCCAGGCCTTGGTGGGCAGGACTGGTGCGATAGGACTGCCCCCTGACCGGCGAGTGCTATTCTGACGGATCTATGGCGTGGATGGGCGACGCCACGGTTCCGAAGCCTTGGATCAGTTTCGATCTGGGTGCGCAGCGTAACCTGGCCTATTTGCATGTGTGGAATTACAACGAAGCAGGTTACAATCAAAGCCGCACTATCAAGACTGCGGAGATCTTCACCTCTGCGGATACCACCCCCAACTGGGTTTCCCGCGGGAAATATACGTACGCTGAGGCACCCGTTACCTACGGCTACCTGGGGGAAGATATCCCTTTCCCGTTTGCCGACGTTAGGATGGTCAAGGTCCAGGCGCTCACCACGGGCGGCGATGGGCTTTACGGCCTGAGCAAGGTCCGCTTTGCGTGCGCCGGGTTGCTGTCCTTCGGTCTGCCAGACATGCCAGCACTCATCACTGGGACGGCCATTACCTGGGCGGTGCCTTCCAGCACGAATGTGCAGAAATTCGCGCCGACCTTTACCCTGTCAGCCGGCTCCACTGCGGAGCCGGTGTCCGGCACCGTGCGGGACTTCACCACTCCACAGGCCTACACCGTCATTGCCACCTTGGACAAGCCCGTCACCACGGTCTATACGGTGACCATCATACGGTCGACTGCTCACGCGGGTCCAACAAGCCAAACCGACCCACGGCATCCGTGGAGTCTTATGGCATCAGGGCGAACAAGACCAGGGCCAGGAAGCCGGATGGATGGATTGGACCACCGATCAGGATTTGTTCCAAGCACTGTCCAAGGCCTGGGAGGAGGATTTTCCTAACATCAAGAACTACTACATCTTCCCGATCTGGCCGGGTACCTGTGGCACGTCGGTTGTATGGAAAGAACGACATCGCCAACCTCACTTTTCACGAGGTGCAAATCTTACCCGCAAGTCCGAACCTATGAAGGTCATTCAACACAAGAAATCTTTGATGACCCTTATGACAAACCTGTGGATTGTGGGATTGCTGACGCTGTGCGTGACTTAGGTTATTGGCGCTCCCACGCACCTGCTGGCCAACGACAAGATCAGGGTCACTATCTCCGATGACGGCAGGCTTACGGCGGTCGAAAATCTGTTGGCAGGGGAAACTTATACATTCAGCTCGGACGCCTTTGCGCTAGATACCGATCTCGGAGTGTTTTCCAACAGCAAGACCCGACCGTCGAAGATCACCGCTGACAAGCGACGCGTCAATATCCACTATGAGTTCAAACCTAACATCAGCACGGACTTGATCTATACCATGGACGGCGGCAACGGGTTCTTTCGACGGACGCTTGGCATCGCCAACAAGACGCCGCTGCGCGTAAAGAATCTGATCCTCGGGGAGACCGCTTTTGCCAAGCCGGCCAATGAGATGGTTCACTACGTGACTTTCATCGCCGCGCCGACGGTGGAGTTCATCCGTCATGACAAGGGAGGACTCTTCACCGGCAATGAGAACCCGTATTTCGTGGCCGATCTCTTCGAGCAGGGTGTGACGCTAAGCTGCGCGCCAGCCCTGATCCTGAAGGCCGGCGAGGGTTATACCAGCGAGCCGCAGTTCATGGGGGGATACAGGAAATCCGGAGTTATGAGCGAGGACAGTGGCCGCGAATTCCGCTATAACTCCAACGGTTCCGGCTACAAGCCCCTCGACCGCAATGAATTCCGAGCGATGCGTGCCTTTGCGCTGGATTACCTGGCTCCGGCACAGAAGCAGTTTCTCAACATTAATTACCAGTTCTTTCACCCGCTCCCGCAGATGCCGAGTTCGGAGAAGGACAAGGACTACTTTACCAAAACCATCGACACGTTTGCCGCGATCGGCGGGGACATGTTCATCTTCAAACCCCTGCATCCCTATCAGAAACCTACTGCCAGAAAAGCTTTTGGGGATGTGGTGTCGGACGACCCCAACGCGGTGGCCCGGCAGATCTGCGACTATGCCAAAAGCAAAGGTATCTCCTACGGTTTTTACATGGGCTGCGCCGCACATGGCGGGGAAGGCAATGCCGCCGGCCTTAATTTCCGGCCCGACAAACCAGGCTGGAAGAAGAGCGATGCCGCCGACTGCCGCGCGCCGGACAACTGTCTGGCCTGCGATGACTTCTACGACTGATGGTTCACGGTGCAGAATAACACGATCCAAAAATACAACCTGAGCAACTGGAGCTGAGATCCCAGTCTTGGCTCTGGCATGAACTGTTATGATGAAAGTCATGGCTATTTTGCCAACCAAGGCGGCTATAAGGGCTGGCGGCGAGGTGTTGAGTTGATCGCGCGTATGAAGGCGGCGAAACCGGGACTGTTCATCCAAGGGTTTTACGGCACTAAGAATTTCGGCCTGTGGGGACTCAAGAACGTGGACCAGCACGAGGTCTATAACAAACAGTCCATGTGTGTGAGCACTCGCCACAACCAGATCAGCGATGACCGCCAGAATGCCGATGGCCTGCGTTTCCAGAACAACTGGAGCATGCGCTTACGCTTTTCACCAGCCGTCATGGGTCATGCGCTGACTCATCGGGTTAGTAAGGGTGGGTTCAACCCCAAACTCATCAAGGCCTGGGATTATGCTGGCTGGCAATACGGCGTGATGTCAGCTCTGGCGGTGTCGGGTTCTGTTATGCCAACCATTCTGCCCTATGAAACCAATTTGGTCCCCGGCTATGTTGCATTCTATAAGAAGTGGCTGCGATGGGCCAGAGATAAATTCGCGGTTGTGAACTGCACCGAGCCGTTTGGCGAGCAAGTGCAGCCGGTGCCGTTGATGGCTATGCCCGGATTAAGAGCAACCAGGGCTTTGTCTTTCTGTTCAATGGTAACCCGCGCCCCGCCGCCATCACGTTTGAAGTCGGTGACGAGATCAACCTGCAAGCCAAGGGTGATTATCAGTTCGCCGAGCTCTATCCGTCGGAAAAGCCATTGCCGGTCCTTGATGACAATGGCAAGTCAGTCTTTGCCCTGGGTGAGAAGGCGAGCATCACCGTTCCCGCCAACGGCTGTTATCTGCTGGAATTGAAGAGGGCCACCCAACAAAACAAGCCGGTCCTCGTCGGCGCGGCAGGTGAGGTCGCGCTCACTAACGGACAGATGGGGGATCACGGGTGTCACGGGCAAGCCAGGAGATCATGCCTTGATCCGCATGCGCGTTGCCGATCCTCATGCGGTGCAGAGCGCCACCGTCAATGGAATCGCGCAGAAGTTCACCAAAACAAACGACGAGGTTTGTCTGAAGTTGCAGTTTGCCGGCCGGAAATATGTGCGTGAACTGGACGCCTGGTCCCAAGCCGACGGTAAGCGCTTTGACTTTTCTTATCATGCGGCGATGCCGGAAGGCAAACTCACGTCCACTTTCACGCTCAACGCGGAGGTCCGGCAACTGTTGGAAAAGGCCAAACCAAAGAACTTTGCCAAGATGGACGCGACCATTGCCGGGTGGCAGACGCCGGAGGGTCAAAAAAACTCCTCTGACAGTTACCACAACTTCATTGGCGAGCGACCCGCCCGACTCTGGCCGGTTATTCCGTTCCTGACACGTAACGGCTTCGATCTGACACTCAACGGCGACAAGGTCGAAGCACTGCACTGGGACGATCCGTCTAACAGCGCAACTGTCGATCTGACCGACAGGGTCAAATATGATGCGGAAAACACCCTCACTCTGTCCATCGGCGGCATGGACTCCAACCGATTCATGGGACCGTTTCTCCTTTATCCGGAGGAAGCCGCCACGGACCGTGTGTTGCCAAGTCCCGGCCCAACGGACCAGCCGATCCGTTACACGCACACCCTGTTACCTGCCCCACAACCCCGCTATCGCATGGGTGGGGGGGCGAAGGTGATCGAAGCGAAGGTGATGGAAAATATAACTCTCACGGACTCCGCCGAATTGCAGGTCAAACTGGATCTGCCGCCGGAGAAGATTCGCCGGGTTGTGTATTTCGAGTCAGGCTTTGGCTGAATGGGCCAGCATGATTTTGGTTATCATCGGGAGACTCAATGCTGGACGGCCATGGTGACGCCCGGCAATCGAGCCGCCATCCAGGAGAACGAAGCCATCTACGTCTGGGCCGAAGGTGGCGATGGTTTGCGCAGCGATTACCATCCCGTCAAGGTCGGCTGGGATTTCAGGCCACGTCCTAACAAAACACCGATTCCACCGATTCAATAATCGGCATTGATTACCTGGTGTCAATAAAGAAACCATCAGAACAAAGTTTCAACTGAAATGATGAACTAAGGCCGGTCGCAGCTACATCCTGGACGGGGAACTCAACAACAAACAAACTGAAGAAGCAAGGAGACAAATAGATGAACCTGATAGAATACGTCGGCGCAGCGTTTAGCCTTGTCATTGCTGCACTTCCAAGCAAGAGTGTCGTGCGCCGTGTTGGCGTTCCTGATTTCTTGGAGCTGACACCGAAACAGATTGAAACCAAATGCAAGGCCGCCTTCAAGAGACGGATGGAAAACATGCCTGCATTGTTTGATGCCATCAAACAAGCACTGACCAGGCAAGGCCCATCAAGTCGAGATTGTTCGTATTCAAAAGCCGTAATGATGAAAATTTCAATTCTCTTGGCAATCCTGATGTCACTGAGTGCGTCCGCTGCTGCCGACGTGCGTCTGCCCAATCTTTTCAGTGATCACATGGTGTTGCAATGCGACAAGGTGATCAAGGTCTGGGGCTGGGCCGCTCCGGGCGAAAATATCAAAGTCCTGTTTGCCGGAAGGGTGGCTGAAACAACGACGGACGCGAATGGAGACTGGAGAGTTGAACTGCCGGCCATGAAGCCGGGAGGGCCGCACGAGTTGGCGGTGACCGGGAACAAAACAGTAAAAGTATCCGACATCTTAGTCGGGGAAGTCTGGATCTGTTCCGGGCAGTCCAATATGGAACTTGAGTTAAAATGGGCTTTGAATGCACAGCAGGAAATCAAGGATGCCGATTATCCACGGATACGCATGTTGTTGGTTCCCCGCACCCCTGCGGGCCTGCCATTGAATGATGTCCAAGCCCGCTGGTTTGTCTGCTCGCCCACCAATGCTGCGGTGGCCAATTTCTCCGCCGTGGCCTATTTCTTCGGCCGTGAGATTCACAAGGCTCAGAACGTGCCGGTGGGAATGATCGCTGCTTCTCAGGGAGCCACGCAGATTGAGATATGGACCCCGCCTGAAGGATTGACTGGTGTGCCTTCATTACAGCCTTCGGTTGCTGGTATTGAGGCGGCCGCCCATTCCGCTCGCAAGAAACTCATTGAAAACCTAGACGTGCTGGAGGCTGCCATTCCCCGGGCGCGAGCAGCCCTGGCGCAGGGCCGACCGCTGCCGCCGGAACTTGCCATGGGAAATCCGTTGCCCGTCGAGGGTGGCCCCGTTCTCTACTACGGCATGATCTATCCGCTGGCTCCCTTCGCGTTCCGGGGAGCCCTCTGGTATCAAGGGGAATCCAATGCGTTTGATGGGATGAGTTATCTGGATAAGATGAAGGCGTTGATTGGCGGGTGGCGGAAAGTGTGGCAACAGGGCGATTTCCCATTCTATTTCGTTCAGATCACACCTAACAACTATGACGGCAAGTTGCCGCTGCTGCTGGAAGCCCAGAACGCTTCGATGTCTATTACCAACACCGGCATGGCGGCCTCGACCGACACCTGCGACGCGCGTGACAATTACGGCGGCGGACATCCGCGGAACAAGCAGGCAATAGGCAGGCGCCTTGCGCTCTGGGCACTGGCCAAAGACTACAGACAGAAAGACCTCGTCTATTGCGGTCCGCAGTACCAATCCGTCAAGGCTGAAGGCGAGAAACTCCGCATCAGTTTCGACTATGTCGGCGGCGGACTGGTGACGCGGGATCACAAGGATCCCGACTTGTTTGAGATTGCCGGTGAAGATGGCAACTTCGTGGAAGCTGTGGCAAAGATTGAGGGTGCGACGGTGGTGATCAGCAGCGACAAGGTTGCCAAGCCGACCGCCATGCGCTTTGCCTGGAAAGATTTGGCGCAGCCCAACCTGATGAACAAGGAGGGCTTGCCGGTGTCAGTGTTTCGCGCCGCAGTTGCCACTGCCGGAAACGATCAAGGTCTAGCAAAATAACTAAGAGCGTGTTTGAAAAGTCGCCCCGCGGTTGGGCGTGGCTCCTGCCGAGCCTCGACGGCAGCAGCCGCGCGCTGGT
>CAINDV010000400.1 GCA_903847485.1 uncultured Verrucomicrobiota bacterium | reverse complement strand
GCTGCTGCTGGAAGAAACCGGAGGTTTCCATGAGCCAGATGCGGGCGGTGTTGACTTCGGTTGGCTCTAGCTTCACGCCTTGCTCGAAGTCGGGCGAGCCGAGCGCGATCCAGCTTCCAACGCGAATGTCGTTGAACACCTGAAGGAGACCCTCGATCTGCGGGCCGCTGAGTTTAAGCTGCCAGCCGTTCTTCACCTTCGAGAAACAGGCGGGATCTTCCATCATGGCCAGGACTTGCGCCTGCTGCTCCTGGCGGTGCGCGGCGAGGGATTCGTCGAGCAGGCGCTGATTTTCGTCGTCGGCATCGCCGGTGCCGGATTGGCTCAGGCGGTGGTGGGCGGCCGGCACAACTGGATAGAGCTGGAGCAGGCGGAAGATCAAATCCTTCTCCGCCTGGCGGAGGCGGAAAACATAGCCGTCCGGATTGGAGTGGAGCAGTTTCACCGGTCCAACTCCATGGTAGCGTGCAAGGTGTATTTCTGGAGCTGGTGAACGTAGAACTCGGCTTTCTCCAGCGACTCACGGACGAGCACGCTCTTGCCTTGCTCGTGAACTTGCAGCATGTGGATCTCCGCCTTGGTCTTGCTCCAGCCGAACACCTTCATGAAGACGTGCGTGACGTAAGGCATGAGATTCACCGGGTCGTTCCAGCATATTACCAAGTAGCCCGGCTCCAGGTCGTCGCGGGAGCGCGTCTGCTCGTCGCGATCGATGTCGGGTCGAACTTCGGTTGGAGCGAGCGTAGGCACAGTAAAAGTGTGATGCGGAGCGGCGCCAAGAAAAACTCCGGCAGGGCGGGTGCCGCTGCCGGAGTGGAAAGTTCGCCTGTTGGAGGCGCGCTCCGCGGGGAATTACTTTGCGGCGTCCGCCGGCTTGGGCTGCGCCTGCTTCTGCTTCTGGATTTCCTTCTCGATGTCCTCGGCCTTGATGGTTTCGATCTTGGCACCCTTCTTCATTTCCTCGGCCGAGGGCACTTTGATGATGTCGCTGGTCAACGGCGCGGCGGGCGGCGCGGGCGGCGGCGGCGGGGCGTTGGTGAGCAACTCGACTTCAAAAACGAGCAGCGAATTGGGCGGGATGTTCGGACGGCCCTGCTCGCCATAGGCGAGGTCCGGGGGGATGAAGAGTTCCCATTTCGAGCCGGCGTTCATGAGTTGGAGGGCTTCCGTCCAACCCTTGATGACGCCGCCGACACCGAAGGTCGCCGGCTGGCCGCGCTTGTAGGAGCTGTCGAACTCCGTGCCGTCGAGCAGCGTGCCTTTGTAATGCACGGTGACGCTGTCGGCGGCGGACGGCTTGGGGCCGGTGCCGGTGGAGAGTATCTTGTATTGGAGGCCGCTGGCGGTAACGGAGACGCCGGGTTTGGCCTTGTTTTCCGCAAGAAAGGCGTCGGCCTTCTTCTTGTTCTCCGCGCCCTGAATCTTCATTTTGGCCTGGCGTTGTTCCCCGATGCGGCGCTGGGCGTCGGTAAGCGCCTGACGCATTTGCTCCTCGGTGAGCAGGGTTTTGTTGCTGGAGATGACATCCCTGAGGCCCTTGAGCAGAGCTTCGGGATCAATCTCCACCTCTTGGCGCTGGAACATGATACCGTAGTTCATGCCCAGGGCGTAGCTGAGTTTGTCTTTGTCGTCCTTAAAAGAGGACGCGTCTTCCGCCACGGCCACAGTGCAGGTAGCGGTGACGGCTATGAGTGCCAATAGTTTTGCTTTCATGGTGGGCGGACTATGGGGGAAGCGGGGCAGTTTTTCAAAGCAATAATTTTCACATTGGTGTCATTGGGCGCGCGACGGATTTCTTCGGTTACGCCGCCAGGCTGAGACAATCGTTGCCGGCAGCATGGGCATTGAGGCGCTCCCTCCAGAATTGATCGCGGCGTCGGCTGGCGTGGATGGAGCGCAAAGCCAGGATGTTTTCGGC
>CAINDV010000399.1 GCA_903847485.1 uncultured Verrucomicrobiota bacterium | reverse complement strand
TGGCGCAGATGGGCGAAGAGGGCGTCCTTGTGTTCCAACAAACCGTCGAGGCCACGATAAAGCGTGTCGTCCTGGGCGAGGCGTTCGTCGGCGCCCAGCAGGTCGGCGCAGGCGGTGGTGGCAAACCAGTGCCGGTGCAGACGCCATTGGCTGCCGGGCGCATCGGGCGAATCAAAACCGGCCACTTGTGGGCACTTCAAAACCGGCCAGTCTGAGGCGGGAGATTCATAACAGGTTTTTGGTTTGGTTCAAGAGATGTCTGACTGCGAGTTAAAACGAGCCGGGGCCGTGCGGCGAGCCCTCAGCTCGCGGCCCCGGCGGTCGGAGGTTCGTTTGGCTTTTTGGTTTTCTTGCTTTCCTGTGCCGGCGGCAGTGAGTCTTTGATCCGATAACTGCGGCCAGTGATGGCGATGGTAATGGCGTGGTGCAGGAAGCGATCGAGGATGGCTCCGGCGGTCGGCACGTCGGAGAGCAGCTTGCCCCAGTCTTCCAGCGGCCGGTTGCTGGTCATGATCGTGGAACGGTTTTCGTAACGGCGCATCACCACTTCCAGCAGATACTCGCCGGATTGTTTGGGCAAGGCCTTGAGTCCCATGTCGTCGATGATGACCAAGTCGGGTTTCAAATAGCGGCGCAGGGTTTTGTCCTGCTGTTTGAAGGCCTCGTCTTTTAGGAAGTCGCGCACCAGATCGAAAATGGAACGGTAGAGGACTTCCTTGCCCTGCTTGATGGCTTCGTAGCCCAAGGCCTGAGCCAAGTGTGTTTTGCCGATTCCAGGCGGCCCCAGGAACAAGATATCTTTGCCCTCGCGCAGGTAATGGCCCGCGGCCAGCTCGAAGAGCTGTTGGCGGTTGATGGTCGGGTTGAACCGCCAGTCGAAGTCTTCCAATGTTTTGAGCGCGCGGAAGTCCGCGGCTTTGGTGCGGCGGGCGAGCATGCGCTGGTGGCGGACGTTGAGTTCGTCCTGCAAGATGAGTTCGAGGAACTCACCGTGGCCGAGGCGGCCCGCAGCGGCTTCCTGCAGCCGAACGTCCAGGGTTTGCATCAGGCCGGAGAGGCGCAGTTGACGGAGGGTGGTTTGGAGTTGAGTCATGGGTTTTGTTTTGGGTTTTCAGCGGGTTCAATACGATAGGCTTCCAGGGAACGGATTAAGGGATGGGTTTCCAGAAAGTCCATCTGCACGACATTGCCAGGCAGTGCCAGCAGGCGCTTAAGATCGCGCAGGCGCCAGGTGCCGTGATGCGTGGCGACACGGGCCGCGTTTTCCAAGTCGGCGGCGGGATGTTTTCCGGCCAGGTGCAGCAGTCCCTGCATCACGCGCAGGCTTTGCGGTCCGCGGGTCTGATGCATCGCTTCGGCCCAGGTGCCGGTCAACGGACCAATCAGTCGGCAACGATCCAACAGATAATCGGCACCCCGCTCAATGATGTGCCGTTTGCGGCTGTGCAGATGCGCGGGATCCGTGATGAACTTTCCTGGTTCGGCCAGTGCATGCAGGGCGATCGGTTCCCGGCGCGTGTTGTAAACGCGCAGCAGCCGTGCTTCCTGCCGCACCCAGACCTGGCGGCCGACGTATTCGGGCAGGGCCGAGTAATAAGCCTTCTTGAACTCCACATAGCCATCGCGATGCACATTGCGCAGGGCCTCCTCAAACACCGGGAACAAGCCCGCCGGCAGCGGCTGCAAGGCCGGCCGCTCCACGGCTTCAAAGAACTTGCCCACCTGCTGCCGGATCGTGCCGTGAATGCGCGTGTCGGCCACGTTCTTTTCCCAGTCGGAGAGATGCGTGTTTTGCGCCGTAAGACTGTCAAAGCTCCGGCCCTTGACCGCGTTGTTTTGAGCATACTTTACGCCCGCCTCCACTTTCCCCTTGTGCCGGGGCATGACCGGCTTGGTGGGCAGAATGACCGGGCCGTAATGCCGGGCAAACTCCGCCAGCTTGGGATGGAGCTCCGGATCGTACCAGTCGGCCTGGAGCACCCCGGCTTTCAGGTGGTCGGGCACCACCGTGGCCGTAACCCCGCCAAAGTGCCGGAAGGCATTTTCCAGACACCGGATAAAGCTCTCGGCGGTCTGGCGCCAAACCCCCTCACGGTAGCCCTTGCGCGAATGACTCAACCCCGCACGAAACAAATGCGGCCGGCACCGCTGCCCGTCCGCCAGCACCCAGGGCCCCTGCCCAAAATCAACCTGCACCTCCTGGCCCGGCGCGCATTCCATCCGGCGAAACGGCAGCTCCGTCCGGGGCGCCCGTTGGCGCACGAAGCGTTTCACCGCATCATACCCGCCGGTGAACGCGTGCCCGGCAACCAGATCCTGATAAATGCGTTGGGCCGAAAGTCCTGCCCGCCAACCCGGCGCGATCACGGCGGACAGCGGAGCACATTGGCTGGTTCGCCCCGGTTTGGACCCGGCGGGCACAGGGGCCGGTTTTGCCGCAGAAGCGGCCGCCGAGCCGGTGGGCGGAATGGCCGGTTTTGACTCCGGCACCCCCGGCGGCAAATAGCGGCCCACGGTCTCGCGGGGCACGCCCAGTTCGCGGGCGATCTTGCGG
>CAINDV010000398.1 GCA_903847485.1 uncultured Verrucomicrobiota bacterium | reverse complement strand
GGTAGGTCGGCTCGACATCATCCCAGTCGCCGTATGTAATCTGGCGCAGGCCTGTCCCGTCGAGATTCATCTCGTACAGGTTGTAGTGGTGCGTACCGCCTTTCCGGTAGGAGAAGAGCACCTTGGTGCCATCATAGTGTACCTGCGGATCGCGGACCGCGCCTGAGGCATCCTCCAGCAGTGTGCGAACCGAGCCGGTCTTCGGACTGTAGATCGCTAGGCGCCCGCCGTCCGCCCCATACAGCCAATAGTTCTCGTTGCCGCAGTCATACCCGAAGTCCGCATAATAGTGCTGGGAGTAGTCGCGACCGGGGTTACGCTCGCAAAAAAGGATCTCGCCGGGTTGCGTCTCAGCTATGGGCGGTGGCAGCGACGTGGTCTCGGCCGAGGTCAGGGCCTTGCCAAACTCCGTGCGTGGGTCATACGAGAACGGCTTTCCCCCGACACCCAGAATCACGTCACCCACGTTCAAGACGCCGTCGGCAGGCGAACCTTTGGCCACCTTGGTGATCGCAATCTGGCGCGCCTCGGACGTGGAAAGTTTGTCGGAAAAAATCCACGCGCGCGCTCCGGTCGCGCCCAGCGTCCAGTCGTGCTTCGCTTTCGCGGGAATGGCATCGCCCTTGGTGAAGTCGGGCACCGACAATGCCTGGCCCTTGCCAGCGGCCAAAACCGGAAGCGGCGCGGAGAAGAGGGCCACGAGGGCGAGAGTAAGAAGAGAGGTTTTCATCATGCTTTGTCTCCTGTCATTCTCTCAGTTTGTGGGTGTGATAATCCTGACCGGCCCGAACAATCCCGACTTCATCAATGGCGGGATCTCAGTGTAAACAGGTCGGGTCTTGCCGCGCGGAACACGGCCATAACTGCTATCGGAGGTCGGATCGGTTTGAATCCGGTCGAGGTTACTGCGCGTGAAACGCTTCGACTCGGGCAGCAGCGAATCAGCGTTCAACCGGTTGGCCCAGAGATTGGCCACGCGAATCTCCAACTGATTCGCACCGGCACGGGCGGCCCCGGAAATCTCGATCCGATAGGGCGGCAGCCACGCCAAGCCCAACCGCTTGCCATTGAGCGTGACTTCGGCGGTCTCGGCCAGTTCGCCCAGTTGAAGAAACAACCTGTCCTTGCTCGCCAGCGAGCCGGGCAACTCGAACGACTTTCGATAGGTGGCGATGCCCGAGAAGAAACGAATCCCTTCGTTGTCCGACTCAGTCCAGCTTTGCAGTTTCTCAAAGCTCGCCGTGTGCGGCGCGCCCCAGCCTTCGGGAAACTCGACTTGCCATGGCCCGTCGAGAGTCAAGGCTGCGGGAGACTCAGCCGCAGGAAAGGTGTCTCGAGCGAGTGCGTCGAGATCCTTGCCGGTGCCACCGCCTTTGCGGAACACTACGAACACCGACCCCAGGGGACCCAGTTCCACGGGCAGCTCGGTTTGACCGCTGGTGACGGCTTTCCAACTGCGGCAAACACTGCGGCGGCCTGAATCGGGCCACCAGAATTCGGGCGTCTGCCCGTTGGCTTTTGCCGCAACCCGGAAACGGCAGGTCAGCGTTTGCGGCTCCTGGGTCTTGTTGCGGATGAAATAGAAATCATCATCGCCAGTCTTGCGATGGACGAAATCCAGCGGGCCGAGATCTGGCTCGCCGCGCCCGGCGATTTCAAGATCCGGGCCGACGCCAATTTCCCGGAGCGCCTTCGTGCGATTACTGGCGATCACAAACCGGCCGCGGCCCATGGATCGGACTTGCACCGCAGGCCCGCCCGGCTGGTCCGCGCCCCAAAGCGATTTGACTAACTGCTCCACTTGCTGGTTCTCCGGTTCGGAACTTCGCCGACCCGGGGCGCGGGTCGGCCGCTGGTGGCCAATCACCGTTGCCCCGTCGGCCACGAGCGCCCGGATTTTCCTGATGACATCCGGCGGAATGTGATCCTGTTCCGGCAGCACCAGAGCGGCATAGCTCATCCCATCCGGCAGCACGATCCGGCCGTTTTCCACGCGCATGCGCTGGAGAATCACCTCCGATGAACAGACATCAAAATCGTTCTGCGGGGCGAGGCCGTCCAATAGCGGTTTTTCCTCCACATTGCACAAAGGCGGGAAGAAATTCGGCGCCTGGTCGCCGTAGTAATAACAAACGTCGGCCACAAACCAACCTTGGCGGAGCATGTAGGAGCATCGCGCCAAGTAGTCCATCAACCCGCGCACCATCGGCCACCAGGTCGCCGCCGGATTGATATCCGTGCCGGCATGATAGGCCCAGCCGGGAAGCCCCGCCTCGGGCGGCGAACTGGCAAAGGTATGTCCCGAAAAACAATTCAAACCCTCGCACAGGGCACGGTCGGCCAGTTCCTTGTGATCCAACGGCCCGTCCACCCAGCGCCGCCAGGTGGTAAAGGACTCCGCGTCCACCAGTCGCTTGTCATAGACATGTGCCGCGGCGGCGATTTCCTTGACCAGGAAAATCCCGCGATGCCGGATCCAAAACTCCCCGCGCGGAATGTCCACGGCGCCGAGCGCCTTGATGCCGTCCACGGGATTGGAATCCCAGATCGGCGGCCCCGGCCCGCCAGATTCGGCGATGAGCTTCACGCCGTAGGATTGAAGAACCTTGCGACCCGTGGCGTAGTGCGACTCTATCAACCGGTCGCTCACGAACTTCTTCCAATCATAGAGAAACCGCTCCTGGGCTTCGGGATCGGCCAGTTTCCAACCGGTGAGCAAAGGCAGGAAGCCGATCACCGGGTAACCCACCTGTCGTTGAAACCCATCGGCC
>CAINDV010000397.1 GCA_903847485.1 uncultured Verrucomicrobiota bacterium | reverse complement strand
GTCTCGGCAGAGCGCCGCCCTGTTCGATTTCGGGCACAAAGAGTGCGGCGCTCTGCCGAGACGCCGCTACGCCAGCCAGGTTCTGAAGAAGGCTCTGGCTTTGCTGATATTCTTACCCGCAGGCCTCCTTGCCTATGAGGAGAAAGTCACTAAGCCGGATTTGGGAAAGCTTGAAGCCCTTTCTCCCGGCGTCACGAATGGAGCCGCCGGCAAGAGTGCCAGCTATGACACTGACCGTTATCCCTATTACGGCAGCACGCCCGAGGAGATGCTCCCTTACCGCGGCATCGAACCCTATTACCGGTATTGGACCACGCGCCTGCCCTTCCGCGGCCCCGGCGCCGATTACCCGGACCCGACGGACCTTAAATCACTCCGCGTCGGGTTGCTCAGCCCGGCGAGCTACGGACCGGAAGGCGCGCGGGGCCAGCGCACCCGCCAAGGCGTGGAACTGGCGTTCGAGGAAGCTAACGCCGCCCGGAAGCCGGGCGAGTTACCGTTCGAGATCATTTACAAGCAAGACGCGCCGCAGTGGGGCAGCGCCGCCAATATCGCCGTCGAGTTCAAGGACGCGGAAGTGCTGGGCTTTCTCGGCACCATTGACGGCGACGCCACGCATGTCGCCCTCCGGGTGGCTCTCAAGATCGAGACTTACATGATTAACACCTCGGACCCCGACCCATCACTTACCGAGACACAAATCCCGTGGCTCACTCGCGTCTTCCCGGAAGAGCGCCAGCAGTGCTTTCGGCTGGCGGACCTCATCGTGCGGAAGCGCGGCTGCCAGCGCATTGCCATCCTGCGCGAAGGCAGCCGTCCGGGACGCACCGCGATCATGCACTTTGTGAACGACATTCGGCGGCTGGGTTATCCGCCCGTCGCGCACCTATTGCACAAACCGGGCAGCCGCGACCTTACCGAGCAACTCAGCGCGATCACCGCGGCGGCGCCAGACGCCATCCTATTCCACGGCCAGCCCGAAGACGTCGGCTATGCCGCGGCAGCCTTCCGCAAGGCTGGCATCAAGGCCCCGTTCTTCGGGTTCGACCGCTTGAAAGAGGATGGCTTCTTGAAGACCGCTGGCGCGGCCGCGGAAGGCACAACCATCGCGTACTATTTCAATCCGGAGCGCACAGACAAGCCGTGGCTGGACTTCGTGGGGCGCTATCAGAAACGCTGGGGTGAAAAGCCGGAGATCTATGCCGCCTATGGCTACGACGGTGCCAGACTGATGATCGAAGCCATTAACAAGGCCGGCCCAAATCGCTTCCGCGTCCGGGACTACCTGGCCAACCTCGACGAGTGGGACGGTGTCACCGGGCACATGGTTTTCGATGCCCGCTGGGATAACATCGTGCCAATGGCGATTGCGGAATTCAAACAGGGCCAATGGCACTTCCAACCGGCACCGCCAGTTACCAAGCTGGACAAGGTGAAGGTGTCGCAGCCATAGCTTATGAGTTTCCTGGCCGCTATTTCTCACTGCAAATTCCAGAGCACGACAGGGCGTAGCGGCGAACTGGTGTTCGCCGTGCGTGGAACGGAGCACCGCGGACGAGGAGCCGGCGGCGAACGCCAGTTCGCCACTACGCCGACTGGTGAGAAGGGCGGGGTAGTGTGCCTGCTGCTCGTCACCTTGGCTTTAGCCATAGGCTTGTCGCGCCTCTGCGCGGAAGGAGCGGCGGGCGCTCCCCCGGTATTTATCGGTCTGTTACTTCCGCCGGAAGAGACGGAGGCCACGAGTCTCCGCCGCGGCGTCCAACTCGGAGTGGACCACGTCAACCAGTTACCGGGCGCGAAGGTGTCAGTGTTAGTGCGCGGTCGCGTCGGCCAATGGGGTGCTGACGGTGAGGAGGCCGGGCGCATGGTTCTTGATGATGGCGTGCGCGGCTTGATTGCCCCGCCGGGCGGCGCTCCATCACACCTAGCGCTCCAAGTCGCGGGCCGCACCGCCACGCCGGTTATCTCGCTTTGCCCCGATTCATCTGTCGTCGGCGCGGGCATTCCCTGGATGGTTCGGATCGTCCCGAGCACACGCGACGAGGCACGCTTACTACTCTCGACCTTCCTTACTAACCCGGCGGGGCGTGCGTTTCGCTGGGGTGCTTTGGTTTCAACCGAACGCGCCGGACGCGAAGCCACGAGTGACCTTCACCAAGTCGCCGAAGCTGTTAGTTGTCTCTTAGACAGACCCGTCGAAGTCTCGCCAAAGCTGAAAGACTTTTCTGAAATTGGGAAGCAAGTCATGGCGACCCAGCCCGACGGTATTTTGCTTTGGTTGGACCCAACACTAGCGGGCACGCTTACGAAATCGTTGCGGGCCTCAGGTTTCACGGGCCAGCTTGCCGGGCCGAGCCGCCTCCAATCCACAGGCTTCATCACTAACGCAGGCAGCGCGACTGAAGGGTTCCTGCTGCCGAGTCCTATACTTGATCCAGCTAGTCAGTCCGTCGCCGCCCGGTTTGCTGTCGTATATCATCACCGGTTCGGAGACGAGCCTGACGCGACAAGCCGCGCGGCCTACGATGCCGTTGTGCTCTTGGCGGACCTGTTGAGGAAATCCGGCAATAACCCGCCGCACCTCGCCTTCCCGATCACGAGCGAACAGCTCGGTGCCAGCGGCCGCCTGAAGTTCGACCGCAACGGCAACCGGATCGTACCGCTGGAGTTGCTGAAATTTCGGGAGGGATGCTTCACCCCATTTCGCGGATATAACTCACACCTATGAAATGCAAACTGAAATTCAGCCTGGCTGCCGTGCCCGTCTTAGTTGCCGCCATGTTAGTGGCGTGGATGGCTCACGCGCAGAAAACTGAACCGCGCTCGAAACCGAAGCTGGCCGTCTCCATCAAGCCCCAGCATCTGGCCGACGCCCTGCACGCAGTCATCGCCTCGGAGCGCGAGGTTTACACTTACACCAACGCGCATCGTTTCCTGGAGCAGAGCTTCCCGAATCCGTGCGCCATGTTCCGTCTGATCTCCGAGGCAGCCGCGAGCAAAGGCGTCGAGTTCTCCTATGTCCTCCGCTCTCTCAAACCTATCAGCCAACGGAACGCCCCGGAGACCGAGGTGGAGCGGAGAGGACTGGAGTCCTTTGCGACCCGTCCGGACCAGCCCTACTACGCTGAGGAAATGTTAGGAGGCCGCTGGTATTTCACCGCGGTCTATCCCGATGTCGCCGTGAGCCAGAGCTGTGTCAGTTGCCACAACCAACACAAAGCAAGCCTGAAGAAGGACTTCAAGCCCGGCGAGGTGATGGGCGGCGTAGTCATCCGCATTGCGCTCGAGTTGTAACAGCCTCCGCTTCCGATGTGTCGCCCGCCGAAGCCCCAACCCACATTCCACCTATGAACCCAGCGCTGCTCCATCTAATCACCACCCATGTCCCCGTCATGGGAACATCCTTCGGACTGTGCCTGTTACTGCTCGCCCTGCTGCGGAGGAGCGAGGAACTCAAGCGTGTCGCTCTGCTGGTATTCGTGGTGGCTGCACTCCTAGCCTTGCCGGCCTACCTTTCCGGGCCGTCCGCGTCCGACCTGCTCAGGCGGTTGATGCCCGGCATGACGATGGACGCGGGCGATCAACACGCCGAAATCGCCATTCTGGCCCTGGCCGGTTCGCTGGTGCTTGGCGTGGTCTCATTGGTGGGGTTGATCCTATTCCGTAATGGCCGGAGCCTGCCGACGGGCTGGCTCGTGTTAGTGCTGTTGCTGGCACTGGTCGCTTGCGGATTGCTAAGTTGGACGGCCAACCTCGGCGGCAGAATCCGACACCTTGAGATCCGCCCTCAAGTGTCAGCCGTGCTGGTTTGCGCCGTGGAAGTGTGAGCGTTTCTGAGGCCCGCCGCGCTCACGGCGCGCGATCCAGAAACGTCAGATCGGTATCAATCGGCTGGTCGAGGGTACGCTGGTTTTCCACGAACTTCAGCAGCGCGTCGTCGTTCTCGAGAGCGAGCCTGGTTTTGAGTTCAGCGGCGTTGGGAAACAGCTTCAACCCTTGGCGCCAGGCGAGACGGGCTTGGTCGGCTTTGCCGTTTTTGGTGCATGCATCGCCCAACGCGAGGTAGCTGCGCAGGTAATAGGACTTCGGGTTGCCTGCGCTGGCGTGCTCCTGTAGCTCGACGCAACGGGTGAGATCCGCCACCGCGTCGTCGGAGTGGCGCAAGGCGCGCGGCCAGTAGAGATGGTTCAAGCCACGCGTGTAGCGGGCCACCCACAAGTCCGGTTGCTGCTTGATCACAGCATCCATCTGGTCGAGGGCTTTGCGGGCGAGGTTGCCTTTGCTCACGACCGCCGCCACGCCGCCACAGGTGGGAATCTTGTCCACGTAGGCACAACCCAGTTCGATCTGCGCCCGCAGCTTGTTGGTCTGCGTGGCGACGAGTTCGGAGAAGAACTTGATCGCACGGTCGTGCTGGTCGTGGTCCGCGCAGCGCGCCCGGTAGGTGCTGGCCAGATTGAAGCTGTCCAGCGACCCGCGCAGTTTGGCCTCCAAGTCAGACAACAGGCAGTTCAAGTCGTCCGCGCGCAGGCCGTCGCCGTTGTTGCGGTAGAGCTGATTCGTGAAACCTTGGCGCGAGTCCGTGACGTGGAGATCCATCCGCCCGTTGTGGTTGGAGTCGGCGGCGACGGCCACTTCAGCGGAGAGGGCTGCGGTCGGCCGGCTTCCGCCGGGGTTGGAGCCGACTTGGGCGGACGCCAGGCCGCCCCAGAGAGCAAACACCAGCAGCAGCGAGGCAACCGCCGGGTGGTTTCCCGGCAGAGCAAACCGTCTCGTCACGAGTGGCATAAGTCCAGGAGGCGGCCACTTCTGCGTGGCTTCTTCCTGACGGCGCAACGGCTCGGTGAACAAAAGATGCATTTGTGTCAAGGTGGCCGCGTCGCTGGACTTGGGTCAAGCCCGACGATCTTAGGAAGCCTGCCCGCAGCCAGCGCAATCCAAAGCAAAGCGTGGCGGCCGGCTACCCCCGAACCCGTCAAGGCCTTGATGGAGACGCCCCAAACGCGGCCCGCGCCGCGCCGGTTCTGCCGCTGGAGCTGCCATCCCAACCGTTTCCTGACCGGGCAATTGGCCGCCGCGTCCATCGTTCTGGCGCTCCCCGCCCGGCGATTCAGCCAGGTTAAAGTTCGCAATTTAGGAGAAGCGCGGTTCGGCGCGACCTGTCATTGTATTGTCAGCGCATGTTGCGAAAAATATCAAAACCGACGCCGCTTGCTCGCAGTCAGCACGGGTTGTTGACGGAGCAAGTTGCTTTATCCACCACGGAGTTCTTACTATGAAAACCTCGTTCCGATTCTTCCTTACTGTTGTCAGTCTGCTTTGCGCCGAGTTGACCTCGGCTCTTGCCGTGCCGTTCACCCCGGGCAATCTGGCCGTGATGCGTTTTGACGGCGGGGCCGCCGCGCTGAGTGCTGCCGGTACCGCAATGTTCATTGATGAATACACGACCGGCGGAGCCTTCGTGCAATCCATCCCCGTTCCTGCGCTCGTGGTTTCCGGCTCGGCCACTTCGGAGGGATCGCTCGTGCGCTCACCGAACGGGCGGTTGCTGTGCTTCGCCGGCTATCAGGCTCCTGTCGGGACCCTTAACATTGCCACCACGGCCTCCGCAACTTTCCCCCGTGCGGTGGCCACCGTGGACTTCAATGGCGCTTTCGCTCCGGGTCCCTTGACCGGTAGCCAATATAACCAAAGCAACATTCGCAGCGGGGCCACGGACGGAGCGAATAATTTTTGGGCCGGCGGCAATGGCAACCCCGCGCCAACAACAGGTGGCGTAAATTACCTCGGAGCGGCGTCCGCGCCCAATCTGTTGCTGGGCGGAAACCTTCGCTGGGTGAACATCATCAACGGCGAGTTGTATTTCTCAAGCGGGTCTGCGACGGCCCCTGCGCCCGGCATTGGAATTCATAAGTTCGTCGGGAGGCCAGTGGTTGCCGCCCATTCCACGCCATTGTTGGTTGCCGCGGCCGGCAGTCCCTACGGCTTTTCTATTAACCCTCCCGGGACGATCATGTATGTCGCGGACGACCGCGCCGTCGCCAGCGGTGGCGGCATCCAACGTTGGAACAAGCCCGCCGGGGTTTGGATCCTGGCTTACACCTTGGGCACTGGCAGCTCGACGGGCGCGCGCGGCCTCGCGGTGGATTGGAGGGGTGCGGTGCCAATTGTGTACGCGACCACTACCGACGCCACCACCCGCTTGATTTCAATTGCGGACGCTGGACCGGCCTCACCTGCAACCACCTTGGCTGGCGCCGCCGTAAACACGGCTTTTCGCGGTGTCGCCCTAGCTCCGGTGCGGCCGCTCGTTGTCGCATGCCCGCCAGCCATGGTGCTGGCAGCGAGCGGACCCGAGGGAGCCATCGTATTTTACACCAGTTCCGCCAGCGGTGGTTGCCCGCAAGTGACGGTGAATTGTAATCCGCCGAGCGGGAGTAATTTCCCGATCGGAACCACCACGGTGACTTGCAATGCCGACGACTCGTGCGGTCAATCGGCCACTTGCAGCTTCACCGTGACGGTGAACGATCCCAACACGGTCGCGACCGGGATTGACCTGTTCACCACGCCCGCCGGCGGCTCCACGCATCACAACTTGTCAACCACACCGATTCCGGGCGACTTCTTTGGTCCCGGGTCGGACCCATTCGGGGGCGACATTGTGTATCGGGGCGATCCCTTGGTAACCGACCCGCCGAACGCCTTGTATCCGACGGACACCATCGTCCGGCGAAACGCCCCGGTGAGCGTTCCGACGGGCGGCACCGGCACGGTGCCCATTGAAATCGTCGCGCTATCGCTGGTGAGCGTGGCCCCGATTACGGTGACTTACAACGGCGGCGGCAATGCTGAACTGTGGAACGTGCAAGTTTATCTGTCGAGCAGCCAGCCGCAGTCGCCCGGGTTCATGAGCATCACCCGCGGTCCCTGCGGCGATGGCGGCACGTTCACCGCCATGCTGCCGGTGCAGCCCCGCCTCGTTTTCACGCGGGTGAGTGATGGGAAAGTTAAACCTGCCGACGAGGGGGTGCCTCCCCTTCAATTCAACACCCAGAATGGCCGGTGGCTGGGCTACAACCCCCCGCAGTTCCAGCTCATCCATGCCCAAGCTGGACTGCAAGTGGACCACGACGGCAATCCCGCCACGCCGATGGTCACGTTGCCGGCCTCTTCCACCAATTTCTTCCCGGGGATGCGCATCGAGCGGTGTCAGCCGGGCTGCGGATCCGGCGTGGTCATGAAACGGTTGACAGAGGAGGACGCCCTGCTGGCCAAGCACGGCATCCTGCCCGCCCAGCCGCCGCCGCCGGATCGGGACGGCGACGGCATCCCGGACGACGCGGACAATTGCCCGGACAAGTTCAATCCGCTGCAGGAAGACCGCGACGGCGACGGCATCGGCGACGTATGTGACAATTGCCCTGATTGGTATAATCCGTGCCAGGAACCGTGCCCGCCGCCGGTGGAAGTGGATATTTTCCCGAACACGACGGCGCAGATCACCTTGCAGAAGCCCAACAATGGCGGGACCGAGACGGTGCTGCTGACCGGGCCGACAGAGGTGCATGTGCAGATCGCGCCGGACGGAACGGGGCCAGCGGTGACGTCCAGCGGCGGGCTGGACCTAGTACCGACGGCGATGGTTTCGATGAACCTGAGCGGCACCAACTCGATGGGGCCGGTGACGGTGAACCTCAACCCGAACATCCCGACGCTGGGCCAGATCAAGGAGACGGTGAACTCAAACCTGGGCCGGGTGGACGTGGACCCGTTCACCGCGGGCGGGACGGCGACCAGCTTCTTTGACGTGTTCATCGAAGTGCATGTGGGCGGGGTGACACTGCATAATGCGCTGCCGATCCACATGGAGTCGTTGATCCATCACAAGCCGCCGCGGCCCGGCGACGAGTATGTCAATCCGTTCACGACGCCGATTCCGCTGCTGGACGCCGCCGGGAATGTGACGGGCTACGAGTTGCTGGCGGAAGTGCATACGCCCAATCCGCTGACGTTGAGCCTCGTGTGTTCGTCGAACCGGACGGTGTATGCAACCGGGGCGGCGGGGGCGGCGGTAACGTTTGCGGCCCCGACGGTAAGCGGCGGGTGTCCGCCCTACACGGTGAG
>CAINDV010000396.1 GCA_903847485.1 uncultured Verrucomicrobiota bacterium | reverse complement strand
CAACCGCCGCCGTCGGGCGCTGGTTCTGCAAGGCTCGGCAGGAAGCCCTCGCCCTACCGCTGGAAGGCTTTTCAAACACGCTCTTAGTCGGTACTGGCCAGTCGGGAGCGCCGGTGTTTCCAGCGCAACACCACCGTGGCCCATCCGGTAGCCATCAACGCCAGCGCCGCGCTGCCCGGTTCGGGCACCTGTGCGACGGTGATTTCCCAACTAACCAACCGACCCACCGCCCCCGGCGACGCATCCACCAGGTAGAGACTCCACGCACCGTTGGCGTCCAGGCCGTTGAAGACATCTAACATCGCTGGCCGCAAGGCTAAGTCGAATTCAGCCCCCGTAGCCTCCGGGTCCAGCCGGCGTCCGTCGGGCTGCCAGGTGCCGGTCAACTTACCGGTGTATAACTCGAAGGTTCCCGCCTGATAGCGATGCACGTCTGCGGCGGCCTGATCGTCGAGCGTGAAACTTCCGCCCAGCGCGTCGGGACCAAATCCGCCGTTACTGTAGCCGTCCGGGTTGGTGCCGGTGCGGCCCACGCGATTGAGCAGCACCGCGCTTTGCCCGCCGTGCCAGAGATAGGCGTAATAGTCGCCATTCCAGCCGCCCGCCATTTGCAGCGAGACATTCACATCGGCAATCGGATTCGCGCCCAAGCCACTGACTTGGATAGTGTCCGCCACGCCGTTTAAGTCGAAGTCCGGCACCGCGACGTCCGGGTGGCTAGTAAAGGTGTCGGCCCGCACCGCGCTGGCGGCGGTGAGTGACAAGGTAAGTATAAGAATGAGTTTCATAGGAGGAGAGTTATAGGTTCAGGCTTAGGGATAAACTGTGCGGTAGAACGCCTGGCCGGTAAGCGGGTTAGTATCCAATAACAAGCCCAGGCCGCTGGCGCTGGTCTGGGTGGTGCCCAGCGTGGTCCACGCGCCGGGCAGTTGCGTGGCGCGTTGCACAATGTAAGTGCGGCCCGGCACGCCGAGGAAGCGCACCTGCACCTGGCCATTACCGAGCGTGACTGCCGGGAGCATGTTGCCCGACAAGCCAGCGCGCGAAAGCACGCCCACCTCCACCGTGCCGGTGGCCGCGCCGCCGCGTCCGTCGCTGACGGTGTAAGTGAAGCGGTCCAGACCCAGAAAGTCCAACGCCGGCTGGTAAGTCGCTCCGAGCAGACCAAGTTGCACGGCCCCGCCCTGGGTGCTGGTGGAAGTGACGGCACTTACCGTCAGTGCGTCGCCGTCGGGGTCAGAGGTGGTGTTCAACAGTTTGCCGAGTGAGATAGTTATCGGCGTGTTGGTGAAGGTGGCCGCTGGGAGCAGCCCCGCTTGCGGCGGGAAGTTGAGACTCAGCACCGCGTTGGAACTAACCGCCACACCAAACCAGTTAGTGATCCGCACCGCGTAGGCACCTTCTTTGCCGAGTTGCACGTTGGTGATGGTGAGCGCCGCTGCGGTGGCACCGGGGAGGTTAAGTCCGTTGCGTTGCCACTGGTAACGGAGCCGCGCATTACCCGCGGCGGTGACCGACAGCGTGGCGTTGCTACTAACGGTGCCGATGGTGTTGGTCGGTTGCAGGACGACGGTTGGCGGAATCCGGCACTTGCCGGCCTCGCGCCCGAAGGCCAAGCCCCGAACCTCGGCGGCGGACAGGGCGCGGTTGTAAAGCGCCAGTTCATCCAGCCAGCCGTAAAACCGATAACTCAGATACGGCTTGTAACCAAGATAAAAGTCGTTGGTGGTCACTGGCGTGAAGCTGCCGAGATTGGTCTGGACCAGCAGTCGCCCATTGGAGTAAAGGGCGGCCAGGCCGCTGGCCTTGTCGTAGGTGGCGACGACCTGCTGCCAGGAGTACCTCGCAGCACTGCCGTTGGTGGAGGACAGCACGCGAGTAACTCCCGCCAGGTCGGTCAAGCTGAACTCAAACCGTCCCGCCGGCGAGCCATAGAGATAGGACAGACTCACCCCCCGCGAGCTGCTGGTGTTGCCCCAAGCGGCAATCGGGAGAGTGCTGCCGGAGGAAGTCGGATTAACCCAGCTTTCCAAGGTCAAGCCAGGGCCGGGGCCGACGTTCAATTCGCTATTAGCTGGCACGCGCAGATAACCCGAGGTTTGCAGGTTAAATCCCCGCCCGACGATGCCGGGCGAGTAACCCACTGACGACACCGGCAGTCCGTGATTGGTGCTAACGCTGTCCCAAGTGTTGCTTTCGCCACGCCACCAGCCGGCCAAGCCCTCGGGTGGCAACACACAAGCGGGCGGCACCGGGCATTTCCCAGCCGCGCCGGCGCGGAAAATAGCCCGCACTTCCGCCGTGGTAAGGGCGCGGGAGTAAAGGCTCATTTCGTCCAGCGCCCCCTCGAAGTAGGAGCTGGTACCCCCGGCCGCTCCGCCGAGGTAAAGGTCTCCGCGAGTGCCCGGGGTGAAGCTGCCGAGATTGGTTTGCACCGAAATCGCACCGTTCAGGTAGAGTGTGGCCAGGCCGCTAGCGCGGTCGTAGGTAGCGGCGACATGATTCCAGGTATCTACCATCGCCAAGGTGTTCGTGCCGCGTAGCACCTTGGAGGCGGAGGCAACGCCGCCGAAGCTCATCACCGGGAAGCTCTGGCTGTAAGAGGCGTCAGGCATCAAGGCCAGGCTGGCCCCATTGGTTACTCCAATGGTGGCCCACGCCAGCAGGGGAGTCGCCAAATAAGGGGAGTAATCCGGCCGGAACCAGCCTTCGATGCTCAGGCCGCCGCGCGCGCCGATGTCCAGATTGGTTTCCGCCGGCACCCTTAAGGGATAGGTGCTGTAATCGAAGAGCAGGGCAGCGCCGGCCACGCCGGAGTCGTATTTGGGGGCAGAATAACTACTGGTGTTGAGAGCGACATTGATTCCGGCGCTGTCCAAAGTGTTGCTCTCCCCCCGCCACCAGGCGGCCAACTCCGCCGCCGCCGGCACACAGGCAGGCGGCGGGATGCACTTGCCCACAAAGTTCGCCGCGGCGATAGGTTGGATTTCCGCCGCCGTCAGTGCCCGCGAGTAGAGGCTCAGTTCGTCGAGGTAGCCGCCGAAGGCGCTTAGGTAGGTCGGCGAGAAGCTCGTTCCCCCACCGAGATAGAGTCGGCCCATGGTACGCGGGGTGAAGGATCCCAGGTTGGTTTGGGTCACCAGACTGCCATTCACGTACAGCGCCGCTAGACCGGAACTGCGGTCGTAGCTCGCCGCCACATGCTGCCAGACGCTATTGGTGAGAGTGCGTGCCGCCGTCGAGATGATGTGGGACGCGCCAGCAGTGTCGCGGAAGTTAGCGCGCAGCACACCGTTTGCCTCTACGCTCACAACCACGCCTGCGGTGCCATTGTTCCACTCGATGAAGGGATTGCCATAGGAGTAGGCGTAGCTTGGCCTGAGCCAGCACTCCAGAGTTAGTCCCGGCCCGGAACCGAGGTTCAACTCCGCCGCCGCAGGCACCGACAGGTAGTAACTCGTGCAGCCAAAAGCCCGCCCCACCAGGCCGGTCGGGTAGCTCGTTGAATACGAGTAGTTGAAGGCGGCGTGGTTGAAGCCAGCGCTGTCGAAGCCGTTCCCTTCCGCGCGCCACCAAGCGACCAGGCCCGGGGCCGGCGGAGCGCACGGCGGCGTCGGCAACACGGTCAGGGTGACGGGTTGGCTGAGCGCGAAACCGAGGGCGTTGGTGGCGGCCAGCACATACTCGCCGCTCTGGGTCACCTGCACGTTAGTCAAGACGAGGGCGGCATTGGTCGCGCCCGGCAGGTCCACGTCGTTGCGGCGCCATTGCAGGGCCAGCGGCGTCGCCCCGACAACAATGGTTTGAAAACTGACCGTATTGAACTCATACAACCTCCGGGAAACCGGCTGAGTGATGAACTGTGGCGGGCCTTGCGGCGGGTAGTAAGTCACTTCATCCAGCCAGGCTTTGCCGCCGATGCCGGGGTTGTAAGTGTCCGCAGCCAACCGCCAGCGCAGTGTGTGCTGGCCGGCCGGCAAGGCGAAGGCCGTCTTTTGCCAAGGCTGACCGGAGTAATAGTTCGTTTTGGCGACGCCATCCAGCAGCAAGCTAAGAGTGTCGTAGCTGCTATAGTCGGCGGAGTAGTCCACCTGGCACCAGAACGTGACCGCGCCGGGGCCGGTCACGGTGGTTTGCGCCCAAGACTCCTGGCCGGGCGGCAGCGGCCCGCCGCGACCGGCATCCACGCCGTCGTGCGACGTGTTAGTCTGGCCGATCCACAAGGCGGCACCGCCACTCAGCCAAGTGAGCTGCGGCGCGTCCAGCGCCTCGCCCAAGCTGGGCGTCGTCTGCACCGAGACGACTGCCACGGCGCTGGTCACAGCGCCCAAGGCATTGGTGATGACTACCGTGTAGGTGCCGGCGTCGTTCGTGCTGGCCGCGTAACGGGTGAGGGTCCATAGGTTATCGCCGGGCAGTGCCTGGCCGTTGCGCCGCCATTGGTAAGCCAGCGGCTGTTCGCCATTGGCCAGCACCGCAAGGCAGAGCGGTTCCCCCACCAGGAGCGCCAGGCCCGACGGTTGCTGAATGATGGTAGGCGGCCCGCTTTGGACCGGGAGCACCACCTCATCCAACCAGCCGCAGTCGCTGCCATCGGCTAAGATGCTGTCTTTGCTATAGGTCCAGCGCAGGGTGTTAGTGCCCGGAGGCAGGAAGAAGGTGACTTGTTGCCAATCCTCTTCGCCGGAAATCTCGGTGATCGTCGTGCTGTTGGTGGCGAAGGTGAGATAGTCCCAGCCGGACTCCGAGGAGACCTTCCACCAAAAGGTTCCCGCCCCCGGCCCCACCGCGACAGTCTCCAGCCACGACTCGGCGCTGTTAGTGATCGCGCCACTCCGTGCGGCGTCCTCGCCGTCGTGCGTCACGCTGGGCTGCGCAAACCAGGCGGCGTTTCCGCCGGTGAGCCAGGTTTGGGACGGGGTGTCCAACGCATCCGCCAGGGTGGGCTGGAGCTTGACGGTGAGGGTGGCGACCGCGCTGGTGGCGGAACCGAGCGCATTGGTGACCAGCACGGTGTAAGCGCCCGATTGGTTCGTGGTGAGGCCGGTAAGGTTTAGCGTGGCGGCCGTCTTGCCGGGTAAGGTGGCACTGTTGAAACGCCATTGCCAAGCCAGCGGATTTTGCCCAAACGCGGTCGCCGTGAACGCCACGGAGTTGCCGACATAGACGGTCTTGCCCACGGGTTGCGTGAGAATGACAGGCGCGATGTCGTCGTCCACCACAGTTAGGCTGTTAGTGGCGCTGCCCATGCCCGGCGCGGTAGCGGTGACGGCGACCACTTGGTTTCCATCCGCTACGGTGTTGTTCACCGGAGTTAGATTGAAGAAGGCCGAGGTTTGGCCGGCGGGCACGGTGACCGTCGCCGGCACGGTCAGGCGCAAAGGGTTCCCCGAGGCCAGCGTGACGACTAAGTTGGTAGCGAGTGTGCCGGCGAGGGTAAGTCGTCCGGCATTAGTCTGCGGGCCGGCGTCTTCGGCGACGGAGGCCGGCAGGCTCAGGGTTAGCGCCAGGCTTTCGTTATCCAGTACGGTGATAATCGTCGAGCCATCCTTCCAGTTCTCTACATGCGCCGTCACCGTCACGCTTTGGGGGCCGTCTATCTGACTGTCATCCACCACGGAGGCGGTGAACACCACCGAGGTCTGGCCGGCAGGTAGGATGACAAAAGTCGGCACCCACAACTCAGTCAGATCGCTGCTACTCAAGGCTACCGCCACAGCGGCGTCCGGCGGCGCACTGGAGACTACGGAGCCGGTCACCGAGCCGGCACCTTCCGCGACCGACGGCGGCAGCACGACACTCAGCGAGGCGGTCTCATTGTCATAAACGACGATGCGCGCCGTGGTGGTGGTGAAGCCGAGGGCGCTGGCTTCCACGTTCACCGGTTGCGAGCCATCGAGCCGGGCGTCGTCCAGGATGGTTAGGTCAAAGACTCCGTTAGTCTGGCCAGCAGGAATGACAAGACTGCCGGGCACGGTGACTTCCGTCGTGGCGCTGGAGCGCAAGGTAACGACCACGTTGGACGCGACCGGCAAGGTAAGTTGCACCAGGCCTGCGCCGGGCAGCACGCCCGCTCCCTCTGTTGCCACGGTTGGGATAGCCAGTCGCAGCGGCGGTGAGCAAGATCCATAACTACTAAAGTCACTGGGCAGGAAACCCACCGGCACGCCAGTTCCCGCCGAGAGTCCAACCAAGCCGCCAGTGTCGGCGAGGGCGAGGTAACTAAGTCGAATTCGGCCGTCGAAGAACAGTTCCACCTGGAAGCTGTTGGCCGTGGTCAAGCCATACTGCGGAACTCCGACGAACGAGACCACCGCCCGGTCAGCTAACTGCTGCCAGTACACCGCGCCGCCGGTTTCGGGATTCAAGTCATCGAACAGCGCCGAGACGCGGGGCCGGTTGAAATGAGAGGCAAGCGACCAGTTCATATTGGCATCGCCCGAACCAATGGTCAGGTAGCCGTTGCTGCCAATGAAGAAGACATTGGTGCGGCGGTGGTAGATAGCCACCGTGTTCGTACCCGTCAGAGTGACTTGGGCGTAGGAGTCATCGGCCAATGTAACCTCTGTGCTGCCGGGCGGGGTTGGGAAGTTAGTGATAGCTTCCCGGCAGACGGAGTAGAAACCCGGTGAACCGTCCGGGGTGAACGTGCAGCTCTGGAAGTTCAGGTCGTTATCCGTGGTGTTGAAGAGTTCGGTAAAGGTGTCCGGCTGCCCCACTCGCAGGGTCAGCGAACGACTTTGCGTGACGTGGCTGCTTTGGTTCGAGAATAGGACGGTGGTGGCGTAGATGCCCTGCGTCAGCGCGTTGGCGGCGGCAGCCGGGGTCAGCGTCACTTGCGCCGCCGCGCCCCCGGGACTCAGTGTGCCGCCAGCGCTGGAGGCAGTTAGCCAAGTCGAGGTGTTGACCAACGACCAGGTAAGGGAGTTAGAGCCGACATTGGTGAGGACGAGAGTAAAGCTGGCCGGCAAGAAAGGCCCGCCCACCGGGCCGCTGGATATGAAGGGGCCGGCCGGCGAGACCGCCATAGTGTCAGGCAGATCGTAGCTTTCCACCACGCCGGTGGTGGTGGAACTGGCCGGCGAAGTGGCGTTCCACCCCAGGCCCCGCTTGGCGAAGGCCAGCCAGAGTTCGTTGTGATTGGTGCCGGCATTACCTACCAAGTCCGCTTGCAGGATTGCGTCGCGGGCCTGGATGAAGTTCGGATTGGCTGGGGACAATGCCAAGCCGTCAGTTACCAGTTGCAGGGCGAGTTGGTTGCCGTTGGTGTGGCCGTATTTCCGGATAAGATTGGCCCGCACCTCCCAGAGCGCCGCGCACCAGACTTCACCTTGGTTGTGGACTTCGGAAGGACTGTCGTTGGCGGAGAAGAACAGCGGACTAAACGGCACCCCGGCATGGCTGCTGGCCTGGTCGGGGTCAATGTCTTTGAAGGTGAGCGGGTTCTTATTCAAGTCCGTGGTGTAAGGGTAACGGCGGATGCCATAGTAATAGTTCTGCGTGAAGCCCGGATCGAGCAGATAGGAGACATAGGCGCCGCTGGCATAGATGCCGTCGAGGTCGTCGCCGGGTTCGCTGAGCAGAGCCAACGGATAGAAATCGGACCAGCCTTCGCCCATGCCGCGCGATTGCGACGCCGAGAGGCCAGCGCCGCCGCCAACGCGGCGGTTGCTTAGTCCGTGGGCGTATTCGTGCAGGACCACCTCGGTGTCGAAGTCACCGTCGCGATCCGGCGTCGGGCCGTTGAAGAGATACATCTGCATCCGCGGCGTCATGCCGTCGGGCGGCGTGGACATATTGGCGTTGTTAGTGCCGGAGCCATCTTGGGCGTCGGCTTGCAGAGCGTCGTTGCCCAGACCGCCGCGACCGAAGTTATTGATCTGGAAATTGCCCGCCGCCTCGGTGAAGCCCAGATCGTAGAGCCGGTCGTGCATCCAGTTGCAGGTGTAGAACAACTGCACAACCGCGGCGTTACCCTGGCCGACCGGGGACTGAGTTAGATCCAGTGGCGGATCAAATACGCGGAACGGCGAGCCTTGCGGACGCGGGAGGTCGGCGACGTCGTCGTCGTTGCGGTCGAGGTGGGCGTCCACGTTGTTACCCCGGGTTTCGTTGACTGTGTCTTCAATCCAACCACTCGGAGAGGCGTTGGTGTTGAGCGCGGTGAAGGTGATCAACTGTCGAGTGGCAGTAGGCGGCTGGCTATTAGTCGGCGTGGCATACCCGGGCGAAAGTGGTGTGGGGCTGTCGCTGGTGAAGACGCGGAAGCTGGCCTCCGTGGCGTAATCCGTAAGGCTGCGCCGCACCATTACTTCGCCCGTCTTGGCGTCCACTAACGAGAGGAACATTTCGCCGCTCGTGGCCGGAGTGAACACCACTTGCCAGCACAGGCGAAGAGTATCGCGACTCATCGGCAGCCAAAAGAGTTGGACGGTGGCTTCGCCTTTCAGGCCGGGGGCAGTAAGACGCTGGGTTTGCGCCGGCCCGACTGGTCCTTCGACGATCCGGGCACCGCCGGTGTCCACCTGACCGCCGAGTTCCGCCGTCGCGCGAGCCGCCGCCTCGGGAGCGGAAAGGGTGGGACCGCCGGGAGCCGCAGGTTGTGCGCCGGGCAGCAGTCCGCTAGACATGCTGACTAACTCGCCGTGGGCTGTAACATGGGCGACCAGCGTGGCTTGATACACCGGGATGGCTTCCCGTTCCTGCTGCCAGACAACAGTGCGCAAACCATTGTGCGCGCCGGTGAACTGCTGCTTGATGGGTGCCTGGTCCAGTGCCTCGGCACCGTGGCCGAACACGGTCCGCCGCTGGTCCAGGAAACCGCGCACCACGCGCTCCGGTTCCGTGGCGATGAGCGCGGGCTGAAGTTGCGGCCCGGTTGCCGCTGCGGCTGTCGGCGCAGGAGTAAGGAAGCCGTCAGTCGAACGCACGCTGGCGACGGTGCCGAAGTACGGATCGAAATCCACCCTTACCCCGGGCACCTGTTGCCGGAGCACGGTCATCTCCGCCTGCGCCGGAGCAACGGCACTGGCCGGGGCGGCGAAGGCGGCAGCGGGGGCGGGCGCGTTGGTGGCCGGAGCGAACCGGCGGTCTAAGTCTGGGAGCCGGCCAGTGGTGGGTTGGATGAAAGCGTACGCCGGGACGGCCAGCCAGAGGCTAACTCCGAGGGCGAGCCTCGAGATGCAGTAGGAGGTGTTCATTGTCTTGACGATTGCCTAGGCTAGGTTACTTGGCTCACGCCAGCGGATCAAATTATTTTTCGCAGTTCTCCTTTTGGCCCTGTTCCCGCTAACCTGTGGACGTGCCGCCAATTGAAGTCACCTACGATGCCGCCGGAGTCTGCCTGCCCCGGTTGGGGTTATGGCTCGACCCGCACCGCCGCCAGGCCGGAGCGGAGCGGGTCTTCGTGAGCCACGCCCATGCCGATCACACCGGCCGGCATCGCGAGGTCATCCTCACCGACCCCACCGCCCGTTTCATGCGGGTCCGCCTCGGTGGGCAGCGGGTGGAACATCGCCTCCCCTTCGGCCAGCCGCGTCGCTTCACCAACGGCGGCGCGGAATTCACCATCACTCTCCTGCCCGCCGGCCATATCCTCGGCAGCGCGATGGCGTTCATCGAAAACGCCGGCGCTACCTTGCTCTACACTGGGGATTTCAAACTCCAACCCAGCCTCGCCGCCGAGCCGTGCGACTTCGCCTTAGCCCGCGGCTGCGACACGCTGATCATGGAAACCACCTTCGGCCGCCCGCAGTTTTGCTTCCCGCCAGCGGCAACCGTCCGCGCCGAAATCATCACCTTCTGCCGCGAGGCGCTCGCCGCCGGCGTCACTCCCCTGCTGCTCGCCTACTCGCTGGGCAAGAGCCAGGAAGTGCTGGCCGGCCTCGCGGGCGCCGGCCTGCCGATCATGCTTCACTACGACGCCCGGAAACTGACCCGCATCTACGAGCGGCTCGGCTGGCAGTTTCCCGCCTACGAACCCTTCGCCGCCGCCGCCGCGCGCGGCAAGGTACATGTCGGCCCGCCCAGCCTCGCCCGCTCGCCGCTCCTGGCGCGCCTGGCTCCGACGCGCTCCGCCATGATCACGGGTTGGGCGGTGGACCCGCGCTGCCGCTTCCGCTACGGCGTGGACGCCGCTTTCCCGCTCAGCGACCACGCGGATTTCCCGGACCTGGTGGACTTTGTGAAACAGGTGGCGCCGAAGAAAGTCTTCACCTTGCACGGCTCGACGGTGGAGTTCGCCCGGACACTCCGCGAACTGGGCTATGACGCGCAGGCCCTCGGCGCGGACGAACAGTTGGATTTGGTACTCAACCGGAATGCCGAAGCTCGAATGACGGATGACGAAAGAAATCCGAAGCCCGAATGACGAATCGCCGCATCCGAACGGCCGGCCTGTGTCGGACCTCGTGCAGCGTCTCATCAAGGAAGCGGCGGGTTTCGGGTTTCGGGCTTCGTCATGCTTTCGTCATTCGTCATTTGGATTTTGGGCTAAAGCCTCCGCCGCTCCTTTGAGTTATGCTGCGCGCGGTAATAGACTGAGCTATTTGCAAGCTCTCAGAAACGGTTGCATCTGTTTGATTACAAGTGGTTTGGCAGTTCTGGAGGACCGCTTTAGAAAGCGTAGTTAGTGACCGCGTGCAGTATAGTCAGACCAGACCCGCCGCACATGGCTCGCGCTCAAGCCCACCGTCCGAGCAATCGTGTCGGTGGACATCTCTGGTTGGGTGCGCAACCAGAGGCATTGCAGGCGTTGAAAGGACGAGGGGGGCGGCCGCGAGCATCGCGCGACGCATCGCGCCGACCTGTGCGGCAGGAATTTCAGTTCGCGGGCGCATAGTTTCGCCCGCCGCATTATATTAGTAGCGCATTGATCGCAAATTGGTATTACGGCTAAGCGCGCCTAGTCCCGCTCATCGCGAAAGACTCCCTCCCGGTGGCCGCCAAGGCTCATGGCGTGGTAACTCACGCCGGGATACTCAAGGCGTAACTTTCGCGCCCGGTGCCAATAGATGCCCAAACAGAGGAATGTCGTCAAAATGTGGGACTAACCCTTTTACACAGATAGAAAATTGCCTCGCCAAAACGGGTCATAGAGAACTCCCCACCCCAATCTTATCCCAAGCCTAATCAACTAAGCCCGAGCAGGGGACACATGATGCGAAGTCCGCACCAGATCACGATGAAGCCGAGCACATCGAAGATGATCCCAGCGCGCAGCATGGCGGGGAGAGGGACCAGCCCGGAGCCATAGACAATGGCGTTGGGCGGGGTAGAGACCGGCAGCATGAAGCCCATGCTGGCCCCGAGGCAGGCCCCCAGAGTCGGGGCGGTGGGATTCACGTTCATGGCCGCAGCCAGCGCGATCACCACCGGGCAGAGCATGGTGGCCGAGGAGGTGTTTGAGGTCGTTTCTGAGATGATGATGCCCACCGCGACGGCCAGTGCGGTGAGTGCCCATAAGCCGGAGCCGGCACCAAAATATCCGGCAGCGAATTCTCCCAACGTCTTTGCCACGCCTGTGCTGAACATCAGTGCGCCAAGCGACAACCCGCCGCCGAATAGCAGGATAATACCCCAGTCAATCTTCGCTGCTTCCTCCCAGTTCATGGCCTGCTCTCCCTTCTTACCCGGCAGGAAGAAGAGGATAGAGGCGGCGAGCAACGCCACGATGGACTCTGGGAAATGCCGGTTCAGAAAGCTCACGGTCGCGTGGTCTTTTCCCAGCACCGCCTGAGCAATGCCGGGGACGAGCCACAGCGTCACCGCCACGGCGAAGGCAGTGGCCGTGCTGATCTGTCCGGGGGTCCACTGGCCGAGGGCTTGGCGTTGGGCGGCGAGGAAACCAGCGAGGTTGCCGCGGTGCCGTGCGATCTCCTTTCCCGGAGGATGCAACAGCCGGAGCATGCCCCACAACAAGAACATCATGGTGGCAAAGATAGGCAGACATACCAGCACCCAGGTAAGGAAACCAATCTGGATGCCGGCGAGTTTTTCCAGTTGTCCGAGGGCGATGAGATTCGGAGGGGATCCCACGGGGGTGACGATGCCGCCAATCGAAGCCGCGTAGGCGAGCATGAGCATCATACCGGTCGCGTAGGTCTGGGAACGCAGGGAGGATTCGTTGGTGAGGCTGCCCAGTACTCCGAGGGCGATGGGTAGGAAAATGGCCGTGGTGGCGGTATTACTCACCCACATCGAGACCAGTGCGGTCACCAGTCCCATGGCAGCGAGGATGCGCCCCGGGGTTTTGCTCACGCCCGGCAGGGAGAGTACGCCCAGGGCGATCCGGCGGTCTAGCCCGTGCCATATCATCGCCCGCGCCAGGATGAACCCGCCGATGAAAAGGAAGATGATCGGATCGGCGAAGGGCGAGAGCACGGTCTTCGCATCGGCGACTCCCAGCACGATGTTCAATCCCGCACCCAGCAGCGCCGTGATCGGTAGTGGAATCGCCTCGGTGATCCAGAACAGCACCATCATCACCAGCACGGCGCTCAAGCGGCTGGCCTCGGGCGAAAGCAACGAGGAGGTCCACCACAGAGTAAGAAGGAACCCCGCCGGGGCGAGGAAGAAACCTGATCGCCGCCGGATTGCTTCAAACTTCTGTTCGGCGGGGCTGATCGTTTCCTGCGGTGGCGCGTCGAGTTCCATGGTCTGGAGAAACTACTGACAAGGAATTGTTTTGAGCAAGGAATTGTTTTTGGGCGCTCTGTGGCTCAATCAATATGTGGGACTGACACGAATGACCCCTCGGCATACAGGGCACCACGTCTTCCTTGCCGGTCTGCGCCGCCCGTTGGGCGAGCTCTTCGGGGGGTCTGCCATTTCCAGTAAATGACCGGCGTGGCGCGCTCGCCTTTGCGGACATGGCCGCCCTGGCGCTGGGCCTCCCGGAAGGTGAAATGGTGGCAATATCCCTTTACAAACGCCTTGTTGCGCGGTCAAAAGCGTGCATTTTTCCGGCATGGAAGCTACCTTAGCGCAACTCGTCGGGAAACGACCCGGATTGTCCGCCCGGTGATTCACTCCGGCCAGCGGGTCATTCTCACCGAGCGCGCCGAGCCAAGAGCCGAAATCATTCCCCTGCGCAAGCTGGACCGGGCGACCGCGCTGCGCGATCTCATCGCCATTGGTCCCGTTGAATTTCTGCCCCGGAAATGATCTACCTGCTGGACAACAACGTGCTTTCGGAACTCTGGAAGCCGCAGCCGGATGACCGAGTAATGGCTTGAATCAAGGGGGCCGACTGGTTACTGCCTGTGCCCGTCGTGGCGGAAATCCAAGAAGGAGCGGAAGCCGCGCCCAGCGGCGCGCGGCGGGTGGCAATCAACGAGCGGCTGGAAAGCTTCCTGCGCCGGAATCCGGGAGCGGTGTTGGATTTTGACACGGGTTGCGCCCGCACTTGGGGGCGGTTGAACCTAAATTCGGCAGTTGGAAGTAGAACAACGAAGACACAAAGCAACGAAGACCGGCTGGGAAACAAATAACCTAAGCGTGTCTGGCTTCACCTGTCGGGAGAACGGTTTTGAGTGACGAAAACGGTGAGATTGGCCTTGTGACTTGGCCTTTGTGTCTTGGTTCCTTTGTTGTTCAACTGCCGTTTCTAGGTTGAAACACTCCCCCGAAGTCAAACGCCAGCCACAAGCTCTCTGGGATAGCCTGATAGACGCCATGGCCATCCGCTACGGTGCCACCGTGGCCACCCGGAACACGACGGATTTCCGGCACGCAAAAACCTTCAACCCGTGGTTGGAACAATAATCGGAAATGCCTTGAACCTAGCCCAGCGGACGCCCCGGTTCGTCACGTCGTAAATGGCACCGGCATACTCGACTCTCAACTTGTGCGCCATGCGGAAACCATGAGCGGCAAGACTCTATGTGTTAATGCATAGAACTGCCCCCTTTACAGCGGCGCAGAGGCGACACCCAAGCACGACGCTACTGACAAGCTCGTTCATGGTCCCCGCTGGCTCCCAAACTGCCCGCCGCGCGAAAACTCAGCTCGACTCTGAGTCGCGCCACACCTACCTTCATCAGTATGACAACGGTTGCCGAAGTTAGCGAGTTCGCCGGGCAACTCGCCGAGCTGCTGAAACAGGTCCAAGCCGGCGGGGAAGTGCTGCTCACCCAAGGCAGCAAACCGGTGGCCAGACTCGTGCCCGCCTTCGATCAGAAGACCGGCTCGGGCGTGCCGCTCCAGATTCGTTCCCTCAAAGGGCATCGCGTGCTGACGCCCGTCTTTTCCCAGGCGGAAATCGCCGAGGAAATGTTCGCGCGGCAATGACTGGGCTGGACTGCAACATCCTCGTCCAACTGGCTTTGGCCGATCATCCGGCCAACGCGGCGACGGTCGCCGCCGTCCAGGCCGAAACGCAGCGCGGCGGGCGCTTGGTTTTTCCGGCCTTGGTCGTGACGGAATTCCTGCATGTGGCCACGGATGCCAAACGATTCACCCCGCCGCTTACCATGAACGAAGCCTGGGACTGGATCGAAGATTTCATGGCCAACCCGGCCGTTGGTCTGCTGGAACCAAGCCAGGAAAGTGCGCGCCAGATGTTGCGCTGGATGCGACAATTCAACTTGGGCCGCAAACGCATCCTTGATACGCATTTGGCTGCCGTGCTTCACACCGCCGGCGTTCGCCGCCTGCTTACCTCCAATCCAGCCGACTTCACGGTGTTCGGTGTTCTCGAAACTGTGGTTCCGTGAACCAACGCGGCCTTTCTACGGCGCCACGACCTGGCAAAACCGCCGCTGTTGATCGGTCAGGCCGGAGTTAGCCACCACCACCCAGCCACCGGCCGCCTCGGGGGATAAAACCTCCCGCCATCCGGCCGGGTTCCGCTGGCGCGGATCCCACGGGGCGAGACACCCCAGCGGCGCAACGGCAGCAAACAAACCACGTACCATTGCCCTCTTGATGTTTCTCCACGATCAGTCACCCGGCGGCTCAGCCAACCGGTGCCGCAAATCCCGCGCCCCATGCATCAGGCGCACTGCGTTCAACACGTCGCCACTGACGCGGTAGAAGACCAGCATCCTTTGGAACGGGCGAACCACCTGATAGGAACGAAGGTCTCGCAGGCGGAGATTTCTGAAATGCCGGAGGCGGCCCAACTCAGGTTGCCGCGCGAGCTTGTTCAAAGTCTGATCGAGCGACGTCTGAAAGCGCTGTGCCACCTCTAGCCCCACCTCGTCCACATACCACATGAATTGCTTCGCGTAGTCCTGCTGGAAGACCTCGGCCTTTGCTACGGCCAAGCTCATTGCTTGCGCTGCTCGCGAATGATGCGCTCGCCAAGCGTGCGGAATTCCTCCGCAGAATACGGCGTGTAGGGGCCGTCAATCGCCTTCAGCAACTCCGCCTCCAACTCCGGGCTGTCTTCCTCCAAATCCAGCGGCACCTGCGGTTCGAGGGCGACCCGCTTGTCGCCGTCGGTAAGCACGATGCACTTCCCGCGGCAAGCCTCGGCGATCAACCGGCCAAGCTGGCCCTGCGCCTCGTCCACTGAAATTGCTTTCATGCGCGCACTCTAACGCCGGCCCTCAGCCTCGGCAAGCGGCTTCACGACGAAATGGCAACACGCCACGAAAATGGCGGCGTTGATCGGTCAGGCTGGAGTCAGTCACCACCACCCAGCTACCGGCTCGCCCCGAGGGACAAAACCTCCAGCATCCGACTGAGTTCCGTTGGCGTATGCCAAGGGCGAGACAACCCAGCGGCGCAAAGGCAGCAACCAAGCACGATACCACTGACTGACCCGTTTTCGATCCGCGGGCCGGAGTGGCAGGTCGTCTGTGGGCCGGGCGACGCCCTCGCCCTAGTCGGAGTTAAACACCGCGCTGACAAACGGCGTGCAGGGCACCACGTCTTCCTTGCCGGTCTGCGCCGCCCGTTGGGCGAGTTCTTCGGGCGTGCGCCATTTCCAGTAAATGACCGGCGTGGCGCTCGCCTTTGCGGACATGGCCGCCCTGGCGCCGGGCTTCCCGGAAGGTAGCACAGTGTCAATAGTGTGCGACTGACCCGTCCTATGAGCTATTGCCCCTCGCGCAGTTGCAGCCGCCCGTCCTCGTTCATCCTCAATAGGGCAACTGTTGTTCTGCCGACCGGAGATGAGCCGATGATTTCGCCCCCGTGCCGCGTGAAGTGCTCGTTCCAATCGTCGAGCCGCGGATGAAACAAGCGCGTCAGTTCGCCCGTTTGCGGGTCCAAGCCGGAGAGGTTTGGGCCTTTCTGGAGATTACAGTGATGGCACGCCAGGGCCAGGTTCGCCTCCGCGTCTTTCCCGCCATGCTGCCGGGCAACAACGTGTTCAACGTGAAACGGCAACGGTTCCCGCTCCTCCGGCAGCCCGCAATACTCACAGTGACCACCGGCCCGTTCCCGCACCCACTGGCGCAGCCGCGCGTCCATCAACTGGCTTTCGCTTGAGCGAGCACCCGCCGGGCCTTGGCTTGAAGAATCCCAATCAAGGTGCTGGCCTGAACGTATGCCTCATACTCGGCACGCTCCTCGGAGGTGAGTTGGCCCTCGTTGCATTTTCCGGCCAACGCTTCCACCCGTGTACGCGTCCGCTCATTCGCGCGCAGCCCGACCAACGCGCGGGCCGTCTCCAACCCGAAACAACGGCTGACCGGCTCCAGCATCTCGTCCAAGACCGTGCTGCCATGTGCGTTTTGCATAGAAACAGTATAAATGCGAGGCTGAGAAAGGCAACCCTGGTTTCACCGCCACGCGCCGGTTCGGTCATGCCGGAGCCAGTCACAACCACCCAGCCACCGGCTCGGCCCCCCGCGGGATAAAACCTCCAGCATCCGACTGAGTTCCGTTGGCGTATGCCAAGGGCGAGACAACCCAGCGGCGCAAAGGCAGCAACCAAGCACGATACCATTGACTGACCCGTTTTCGGTCCGCGGGCCGGGGTGGCAGGTCGTCTGTGGGCCGGGCGACGCCTTCGACCTGCTCAAAGTTGAACACGCGCTGACAAACGGCGTGCAGGGCGCGACGTCCTCTTTGCCGGTCTGCGCCGCCTGTTGCGAGAGTTCCTCGGGGGGGCCGCCATTTTCAGTAAATGACAGGGGTGGCGCGCTCAGGCTATTGGTCGCCTCCTTCAGTTTGGTTTCTTAACTTTGTCCTGAAGCTGGCGCGGCACATCGCGCCCTTGCGCGTCCTTCTTCACTGCCCATAGGAACAGCGCCTTCCCACCGCTCTTGCTTTCCCAGCGTTCGCCGATGTTCTTTTTCGGCTGCTCGTGCTCAATGAGATGCTCGCCTTTGTATTCCACGACCAGCAGACGGCCATCGTACAGTTCGGCGACGAAGTCGGGATAGAAGTTACCCTTCGCTAAGGGAAGCGTAAAAAGTCCGACCACGTTGCGCACCCAGCGTTTCACTTGCGGGCACATTTCGAGAGCCTTCGCACATTCAAACTCCGGTGTACTGTCGAACTCGCCGACAAAATTCTCCCCGTAGAGGTGTTTCGGAAACTTGAATCCGCCCTTGTCGAAGGTTGTCGCCGGATAATCCTCCGGGAAAACGAACTCGTACTTGTAGCTGGTTTCCACCTTTGCCGCTTCCCCGAATAGCCGCAATTGGTAACCGGAATCGTGCGCCTTCTGCTGGTAGGATTCGATCTTGTGCGACAGCGCCTTTTCGAGGGTAAAGCGCACCCGCATGAGGGTGGTGACGCTCAACCCACGGCTCGCCTCCAGCCAGCGAACCGTGCGGCGGATAAACTCCAACAGCACTTCGGGCCGGATACCGTTTTGCCGCAATGACCTTTCAAGTTGCCGCGACA
This sequence comes from uncultured Verrucomicrobiota bacterium, assembly GCA_903847485.1. Lineage (GTDB taxonomy): Bacteria > Verrucomicrobiota > Verrucomicrobiia > Limisphaerales > JAJXZI01 > CAINDV01. The sequence continues at coordinate 5,422 of CAINDV010000396.1, read as the reverse complement.
ATTCCAGGTCAGTCACATTCGTTGGCACATCGGCGAACTCGAACGCCGCCTGGCTGCCCAGATGCCGCTCGACGAGCCGCTTACCCAAGACATCAATCAGGTAACTGTCGGAACGCTCCTCAATCCTGAATTCCGCCTCGCTCAGTTCCGCCGGGAAGTCGAGCAGACGCCAACTATCCGGCGTCAGAAAATGCTCGTCGTTGACCAACTCCAGTTCCCCGTCCACCCATACGCACAATTGCGGCACGCGCAGAGGCACCGGGACTGCCGGCGGTTCTGGCCTGGTCAAAATCTGCTCACGTCGCGCTGCCAGTGACCGCTTCACCGCTTCGCGTTCCGCATCCGGGAATGCCTGAACAAGTTTGGCCTCGGCCTCCTCCGACAAGATGGTCTTGAGCGTGACGCTAAATCCACCCGCGTCATTGGTGACGACCGCCACTTGCGACCGTATTTCCTCCGGCAGGCCATAGAGTTGCGGCGCTTCGCGGAGCACCCACGTCATTTGTTGCGGGACGGATTGCTCCGGGAACAGCGTCGGCTCCTCTTTCGGCTGGACGTACTTGGCGGCTTCCACCTCATCGAAGCCCATGCTGACCAGCCGGTCGTGCATTTGATTGATCGCCAGCGGCCAACTTGTCTTCGCGACGTGCGCGTAGGCGCGGTTCAATTCCGCATTCGTCCGCTTCTTGGCGTAGGGCATCCGCAGCACCCGCCCCAACAACTGCTCCACGTCCTTCTTGTTGTGGACGGTCGCCAGCGAACAGAACACATACGCAAATGAACAATCCCACCCCTCTTTCAACGCCTGCACCGTGATGACAATCTCCACCTTGCATGCCGGATCGAAAAGATTGATGCCGTCCAATTCCCGCTGTGTGCCGGTGGCGATGGCAATCTTCTCCCGCTCAATCTTTTCGTGCTCGACCAGATAATCTTCCACCACCTGCACCGTGACCTGTTTGTCTTTGTTTTCGGCTTGGATCAAGACAATCGGGCGGAGAAAATCCAACTCTTTCCTGGCCGGCTCCGCCAGCTTTTGCCGCGTCAACACAGCGTCGGTCAATGCTTCCTGCCAGGTCGGGTGCTCAGTCAGGATAATCGGCAACTTGATCATCTCTTCCGCCTTCAACACCGACGCCGATACGTGATGCAGGACGTTGCTGTCGTCCGCTGGCGTCGCTGTGAATTCAATGACGCAGCCCGCGTTGATCCGCTGCAAGACCTCGTAACTCAACTCCGTCGTGGCGTTGTGCGCTTCGTCCACAATCACCAATGGCCGGACCAACGCCAGAATGTTCGCGAATGAGAACTTGATCTTGCCCTGGTCCGCGCCGTCGGTCTGGCATTCCAGCCCCGGCGTGTTCGGTGGCACGCTCGCAAAGTGCGGCTCCAAGTCTTCCCGGTGATCGTACACCTTGCGCCCTTCGGTCTTCCCGACACGCAACGCGGCAAACGTCCCGACCACGATGCACGCCTTGTCCCGCAAATCCTGTGGCGTCAACAAACTGAAATCCGTTATGTCCACGATTCGCAGCTTCCCGTCGAAGTCTGCATCCAGACTCTCCCGGTTCGGATGCTGCGGGTTGTGCAGCGTTTCCAGAGTTTGCCGCCGAATCGCATCCGTCGGCACCAGCCACAACACCAGCGGGTTGTTCTCCCGCTCCAAAAACTGGCTCGCCGCCACCTTCAGTGCTTGCGCGGCCAGAAACGTCTTGCCGCCGCCCGTCGGCAACCGCAGACACACGTAGGGCGTTTCCGCGAGCTTCGCCAACGGCTCGTAAGGCTTCCGCCAATCTTCGGGCACTTCGCGCTTGATGGCGTCGAAAGCCGACTTCGGCCCATCGAACCGCGCCGCCGCCAAAAACTCCGCCAGCTTCGCGATGGTCGTCTTCTGAAATGGTTTCGCCTCAAACATGGTCGTGCCGCCTCACCGTCGTTTCACGTCGTAGGGAATCTGCTTGAACACGACGCCCTCGCGCCGCAAGCGTTCCTCGCCCAAGCTTGTGCATTCGCCGTAAATCACCTTGGGGCCGTCGTGCTTCGGCAAGTCGCGCAGCACCTTGCCGGTCAGCACATTTCCGCCGCCGGGCCGTTGGTCGCCCAGAATCCCGTTGTAAAGCAAGTAGTAGGCATTGCCCTTGTGAACGCCCAGCAACGGCGACTTGCCGGCTTTCACCAACGGCGTATGCGTCTCCGAAAACCAGACATGCGCTGCCAACACCGGGAAACGGATACTCGGATTGATGTGGTCATTCTCGTCAAAGATCGGCGGGCCGAGCCGGCAAAACCGAAACCCGCCGCCGCCTTTCCAGCCGACTGCCTCCGAGATGCCGCCTTGTTCGCCATCCACCACCTTCTTCAACCGCGGCACGCAATGCGTCACCGCATGTTCGCCCAACTCGATCCCAATCCAGCGCCGCCCCATCTTGTGCGCCACGGCTGCAGTCGTGCCGGAGCCGAGAAACGAGTCGAGCACCAAGTCGCCTGGGTTCGTGGCAAGTGACACAATGCGCTCAAACAGGCGTTCCGGCTTCGGCGTGCCAAAAGCCTCGTCCGTGCCGAAGAGTTCAATGATTTCCTTCTTTGCCTCTTGGTTGTGCCCGGCTTCCGCATGAGGCCACCAAGTCCATGAACTGATGCCTTCAGACTCGCAAAGGAAGTTCTTCACCCTTGGGCGGGACTTTCCGCCCTTGCCAAACCAAATCCGACCATCGGCTTGGAGCTTCCTGAATTCACTTTCCACGTTGGCCCAGCAACGACCGCCCGGCGGTTCATAAATGACACCGCCTGGCGTCGTGATCTTGTACATCTGGTTAGGTCGCCATCCCTGTGCGGTGAAGTCCGTCGAAGTCCATGGCCCTCGCGGATCGCTGTCTGGATTCTTGAAGTTCGCCTCGTGTGTCTGCGTGAGTTTCAGCCGATTGAGTTTCAGACGCTCAAGGCTCGGAGAGTAAACGAGAATGTCGTCATGAGCAGGGCCAAGAGGGATTCGGGCATCAGGCGAGGTGCGCTTCTGCCACACAACATTGGCGACGAAGTTCTTTCGCCCGAAAATCTCATCCATAATGACCTTGAGGTAGTGAGCTTCGTTGTCGTCTATGCAGACCCAGATCGAGCCTTCCTCGGCGAGCAAGTCGCGCAGCAGTTGGAGGCGCGGGTACATCAGCGAGAGCCATGTCGAATGTTCCAGGTTGTCGTCGTAGTGTGCGAAGGCGCTCTGCGTGTTGTAGGGCGGGTCAATCGCGATGCACTTCACGCGGCCCGCGTAGTACGGCAGCAGAGCCTTGAGGGCGTCGAGGTTGTCGCCCTGAACCAGCAGGTTCTCGGTATCCGCGTCGCCGTGGGACAACTCCGCCACCGGCTCCAGCAGCCGGTACGGCGCGCGCGTCGCCGCCCGCACCGCCTCTTCCCGCTTAAGCCAGTTTAGCGTTGGCATTTAGAGCCTGTTTGAGAATTCGCTCTTCCTTGTAGGCGCCGACGTGAGGAGGCGAATTCCCGGTCCAAAACTGTGCTGTGGGTCGCCTCCTTACGTCGGCACCTACAATTCTCAAACAGGCACTTAGTGCTACGATGCGGCTTCGCATTCGAGATACTGAAGCGCGTTGTGTTTGAAACCTTCGCTAACGGCACCGTGCTCTTGCGCTCCCCAGGAGCGCCGTGATGCTCAGCACCAAACGGGCAAAGCCGCCACGGGGCTTCGGGGATGTCTGTCAGCAACTTGCAGTGCGCGTTCACGGTGCAGAGGCTACTCGCTGCGGTGCGGAAGGGAAGTGTTCCGTGCGGTCACCCTGCCCGTCGCCATCAGGGGAAGGAACTCTCTGTCGCCGCGGAGGCGGTTTCCTTTTCGCGGGGCACCGGCGAGACGACCTGCCAGCCTTGGGCTTGCAATTGTTCGGTTTGCGCCCGCATCCGCCGGAAAATTTCTTTCACGTCATAACCACATTCGCGCGCGATTTCTTCCCGCACGCGATGAACCTCAGAGAGGATTTCGTTTTCTTTCATGGCTCAAATATCCAGCAAATCGTTCGGCGTGCAAATGATGGGGCAGGTGTAACCCTGTCGTTCGCAAAGCCGCTCAAGCTGCCGGATGATGGCGACATTGTGAATGTGTTTGCAGTTCCAAGTGAGCAGATAATCCATGCTGTGGACGGTGGCCATCGCGATATGCGAGGCATCCATCGCAGCTTGCGGCGGAATCAGCCGGGTCGCAAGGATTTGTTCGGCGAGTTCGGTCGCTGCTTGCGGTTCGGGCAGCAGGGGAATTCCATCCAGAAATGCCAGCCGCGCGGCCGCCGTCTGCGCATCACCGCGCTGCACTTCTTCGCGCACGAACTCAGAAATGAAGAGTTCGTAATTTTGACGCCGATCTTCCCACCATTCCTGCGTGGTTTCCTGGTCTGCCGCGAGCCGCAAGTCCCGGCTGCGCCGCGCCACCAAATAACTTGGGATGGTGGTTTCGAGATAGAGTCGCGGCTTCATGCTATTTCACTTCGGTTTCCAGTAGGGATGGTTTCATGGCCGCTCAATCCTTCATCAGGCGATCCGGCGAGAGTAGGAAGGCTTTGCGGATGGGGGCCACGCCGGAGCGTCGCCACGCCTTCTCCGGTGCCGCGAACCCGGAGCGCCGACATTCTTGTCGGCCAGTGCGTGCGGCCCAGGACCGCGCCGACAAAAATGTCGGCGCTCCGTCTTGCGGGCGGCTTCGCCGGAGCGTCGCCCGGCCGGCGCTGGAGTTTTGTAACAGCTTCAAGGGATTTTTGCTTCGATGACTTCGCTGTCCGGTCCTTCGCCTGCGTCGTTGCAGGCGTTGACTTTGAATTTCACGGTCTGGCCGCTGGTAAAGGGGCAGTTCCTGGCAACGCCAACTGAGGCGGAGCGCAGCCGGCAAAGTGAAGCGGCCACTCAATGGGGCCGTGCTCTTGCGCTCTCCAGGAGCGCCGTTGTGCTCAACACCGAACTGGCAAACTCTCCCCAGTGCTTCGGGGCGGTCTGCCGGCAGTTTACAGTGCGCGTCCACGGGGCGGAGCCTATTCGGTTTGGTCAGGGTGTTAAGTGTGCTACCGCGCCTTACTTCGCCGCCTTGCCGATGCAATAGAGTTGCTTGAAGCTGCGCAGGAACATTTGGCCGTCGCTCAGGGCCGGTGAAGCGTAGGTCTTCTCACCTAACTCATTCCGCGCCACCAGTTCGTATTTCTCGCCAGCCCGGACTATGTGCATCACGCCTTCGTCGTTCAGGAAATAGACCAGCCCGTTCGCCGTCACCGGCGAGGCGTGGTGGAGGCCCAGCGGTTCTTTCCAAAGCACCTTGCCGGTGGCCGCTTCGTAGCAATGCGCTGCCTTACCGTTGAAGGAGGAGGTTAGAAACCAATCGCCCACCGCAATGGGTGAAGGCACATAAGGTGCCCCTTCCGAAGTCTTCCAT
>CAINDV010000395.1 GCA_903847485.1 uncultured Verrucomicrobiota bacterium | reverse complement strand
TTGAACCTCGAACCCCACCGGAAAGGCTCCCCGAGAGGACGCTTTTAGGAAAAAGAAACAACTCGCACTGCGACTTCGCTTGACACAACTCATAGCAGGGCGGCGCTTGGGCGGAGCCGCACCCAAAGTGGAGCGCCGACATTCTTGTCGGCGTGCTGTGAGTGCGCGCCCTACTCGCCGGCAAGAATGCCGGCGCTCCGCTCTCACATGAGACAGGCCGCCCTTTCCCAACTCCATTCACCGGGCTGGAACAAGTTGACGAGAGTGTCTTCATTGCAAGCGGACAGATACAGGTGGTGTTGCCACAAAGACCGCCGCGTTGGCCGGATCGAAGGTGCTGGCAAAGACCGTCACCGGTGGAGACGCAACGAAGACTCCGGCGTTGGCCGGATCAAAGGCGCTCGCGAAGACCGTCAGCGGCGGAGAGGACACATACCACCCGTAAGGCACGAGCGAGCAAGGATGGAGCGGATCGGTTGCATCGCGGAGTTCCGTGGCGTCATTCACACCGTCACCATCACTGTCTGCGCTGGTGGGAGCCAGCCCGAATTGCCAGACGCGCCAGTTGGGAAGCACGCCATCGTCCATGTGAACCGCAAATTCGTTGACGGTGCCAAGGTTTGCGCGCCCGAGAATGGCGTTCTTGACGAGGCTTTGATCGCTGAAGTTGACGACGCCATCCTGGTTCACGTCGGCCAAGCCAGTCGCCGTGCTGGTCAGTGGCGTGGCACCGCTGATGTGCTTCCCGATGGCAAGCAAATCGAGCACGTTGAGCTGATTCGAGCCAATGGCATCGCCCCATAGGCGGAGCGTCGGCGTGCCGCCGAGCACCTTCACGAAGCAAGGGCCGTTGGTGATCATCCCAAAAGCGTTCGAGACCACCGCGCGGAAAGGATATGCTGCGGTGTTCGTGGACGCGATGACGGCGAGCGTGTTGGTAGCGAGGCCAGGGGTTGGGATGCCGTTCGACAGCCAGAAGTAACTCAGCGGCGCGGCCCCGTCGGCGATGGCGCGCAGATTGACGACCTGGCCGGCGGGGACGGTATAGGTGTAATTCGTGGTCAGCCAGATAGGCGCATCGCTGGCCACGAGGCTTACCGCAGGTGCCAGGACGCCGAGGCCCAAGATCGAAAACAGTCGCTTTGCCGCTCCGTAACTTCGTGAGACTTGGTTGTGTGGCGTGTCCATTGCGGTGAGTTTGCTCTTCCGCAGGACGGGCGGCAAGCCTCGGTTGCGCCATTTCTACCGCGCTTGGGACGCCGCGTGTGTTTTGCCGCGCTGAACGCCATCTTTCTCCACCATCTTGTAGGTTCGAATGACACTGCTCCGCAACATCGGCGACGCCAAGAGTCTCGTCATCCATCCCGCCTCGACCACGCATCAACAGTTGACGCCAGCCGAGCAGGAAGAAACCGGCGTGATGGCCGACTACATCCGCCTCTCCATCGGCCTCGAAGACGTGGCCGACCTCAAAGCGGACATTAGACTTGTTGTGAAATAGTTCTGGAGTGAAAACCCGAGTTGCGGTAGTAACCGGGGCATGGAACTGGCAAGACTGTTGGGTGACGCGCGGATGCTCCAGGCCGTGTTGGGCACCAGCCGCGCAGAGATTAAGACG
>CAINDV010000394.1 GCA_903847485.1 uncultured Verrucomicrobiota bacterium | reverse complement strand
GTAGCGGGCGTCCTGATGACGGTTGATCTCTTGTTGTAGCACAGCGCGGCTGTGCTCCGGTGCGGACAGTGTTAACGGGCGCATACCTAACCTTACTTCCTCCAGCATACATCCGCAATGAATTATGTCGCTGTGTATAGTTCTTTGATCTGGTCGCGGAGCAGGGCGGCTTCCTCCGTTCCGGCCAGAAGGACATTCACGCCTTTGCGGAGAATCGGCGCGGGCGCAGGCACCAGTCTCTACCCGCGAACCGAAAGCCTTGCCTGCGGATGCGTCGGCGGAGCCATGAGCCGCCTGGCGGCGCTGAATTCCACCGACTCCGCGCGAGGGTTGACAAGCTCTCCCGCCTGGGAAGGAGTCTGGTGATGTCCAAGACCTTGATTGACGTGACGCGGGACGCAGCCGCCTTGCCGGAGCTGGAGCGGCTCAAACTGGCGCGAATTATCCTGGACCTTTCTGCGTCGTCCACGATGCCGGTGGAAGACGCGGAGACAGCCTGGGATGACGAGATCACGCGGCGGTTGCGCGAGTTGCGCACCGGCGGGGTCAAAGGCGTGCCGCTGGCCCAGGTAAAGTGGCGGATCGAAGCTGGCTGCATAAATACGGCTGAGGATCACCTGCCCACCAGAACATCCCAAACGGCCCTTTGGGTAGCTTCCTGCCGCCGTATGCGGAGCTGGACATTGGCACGCCCAGTCAGTTTGCCTCGCGCCTCCCGTGGCCAAGGCTTGAACTCGGCTGCGCCGGCGGCTTACTCTGTCCGCATGAAATCGCCTGCTGCCACCACTCACATGTCTCACATGTTTCGCCGTTGGACCCGCGTTTGCGCTGCGCTGGCGGCGGCGGCGTTGGGCCTGTCCGATGCCCGCGCCGCGAATTGGGCGCACTGGCGCGGCCCGCAGTTCAACGGCGCTTCCGAGGAAACCGGGCTGCCCACGGATTTCTCCAAGACAAATGGCGTGAAATGGGCCACCGAGTTGCCCGGCCCTGCCGCCGCTACGCCGGTGGTTTGGGGTGACACGGTGTTCGTAAGCTCCACCGACCGCGCCACGAAAACACTGGTGGCGATGGCTTTTGACCGGCGGCGCGGCACACCCCTGTGGCGGCGAGAAGTCGGCAGCGCCGGGGGAGACTCCGATTTCGGCAAATTCGCCGCGCCATCCCCGGTGACGGACGGCGAGGTCGCGGTGTTTCTTTACGGCACCGGAGAGCTTGCGGCGTTTGACTTCGCGGGCAAGAAGCTTTGGGCGCGCAATTTGCAGCAGGACTACGGCGCGTGGTGTTACCAATGGACTTACGGTGCCAGCCCCACGCTGTTTGATGGACGGTTGTACGTCTTGGTTCTCCAACGGGACGTTCCAGTCCACGGGCGCGGGCGCGTCGACGGACCGAACGAGTCCTACCTGCTGGCGCTCGCTCCAGCGACGGGCAAGGAACTCTGGCGGCACATCCGTCCTACCGAGGCGGACGCCGAGTCCAAAGAGGCCTACAGCACGCCGATCCCCGTGACGCACGACGGGACGACGGAATTGCTGATCACCGGCGGCGACTGCATCAGCGGCCACGAGCCGGCAACCGGCCGGGAACTCTGGCGCTGGGGTTCTTGGAACCGGGCGCGCGTCGATCACTGGCGGCTGGTCCCCTCGCCGGTCGTAGGGGAGGGCAGAGCATTGGTCTGCGCGCCCAAGGGCGGGGCGGTCTTCGCGGTAAAAAGCGGAGTGAATGGCGCGCTGGACGATTCGGCGCTGGCCTGGAAGAGCGAACCGAAAAATGCCACGACCGACGTCGCCACTCCGCTCTATTACCGGGGCCGTCTCTACGTGTTGAACGGCGAACGGCACCGGCTCACGCGTCTGGTGCCGGCGACAGGAGCGGTGGATTGGGTCGGCGAACTCGGTGGGCGGGCCAAGATCGAAGCTTCGCCTACCGCCGCCGATGGAAAGATTTACGTGCAGGATTTCCGTGGCGAAGTGTTCGTCCTGGACGCGGGCGAAAAGTTCCAGGTTTTGAAGACCGTCTCCTTGGGCGAAGAAGGCGACGACACCATCCGGTCCAGCATCCCGGTGTCGCAGGGAAATCTCTTCATCCGCACGAACCGAAAGCTCTACTGCGTCGGGAAGTGACGCGGTTGGCCTCCAGCTTGGAGCCGCCTTCCTCGAAGGTGAGCAAGCGGTTAGTCCTTGGGAATCTGTTGCGCCGCAGCCAAGAATCACTTCAGCAAACCCGGCTGATCGCGATCTGGCTCGCGGCCGGCGTTGAAGGCTTTGAGCAGCGCCTTGAGTTGAGCCGGCGAGTGGCGCTGACGGAGCTTGGCGATCTCGACGGCGGCGAGTTCATCGCACCGCTCGTTCAGCGGATGGCCGGCGTGACCTTTCAGCCACTTCCAAGTGATCTGGTGCTTGGCGACCTGCGCGTCGAGTTCGCGCCAGAGTTCCTCGTTCTTCACCGGTTGCTTGTCCGCGGTGCGCCAGCCGCGCGCCTTCCAGGATTTGATCCAAGTGCTTATGCCGTGGCGCAAGTATTGGGAGTCGGTGAAGCAGACGATCTCGCACGGCTCCTTCAGCGCCCGCAGCGCGGCGATGGCAGCCTGCAATTCCATGCGGTTGTTCGTCGTCGCCGGTTCGCCACCCGAGATTTCGAGCTTCTGCTCGCGGTATTGCAACACTGCGCCCCAGCCGCCGGGGCCGGGGTTGCCGTCACAGCCGCCGTCGGTGTGAATGGTGATGTGTTTGAGGTCAGACATGCCGGTGTGCAAGTCATCTTAGCTGAAATTCAGGCTCCGTCAGGGGCAGCAGCTTTGGCCACGGCATCCAGTCGAATTCCACGGTCGGGTACAGCCACTCGCTTGGCCACGGCATCCAGTCGAATTCCACGGTCGGGTACAGCCACTCGCTGTAAGCGGGATAAGCAACTTGACCAACCGGAATGAGCGGAGCGCCCCACGACGCAGCGAATTTACGTAGTCTTTGTGACAGGGTTAGAGGTGGTGTGTGGAAGAATCTAGCCCGCCATGCATACTGAGTCTTCGGCGGTGTCACGGTTACGCGCATCGGCGGGCTGGATGGCCGCAGTAAAGGACCGTTTGTGAACCAGCTACCACCTCCGCCGTAACGCGGATCATTCACCTCGACCGATCCCGGCAAGACAGCTCGGAGCGGTGTGTTGCCCGCGTTGCTCAGGTCAAAGGCGGCCAACTGCGCGCCGGAGGCATCGTTGGTCAGGCCGACAAATCGAACGACAAGTTTGGGCGAACGGGGGTGCGGTTTAGGGCCGAGCCAGATCACCAAGCCCGCGAGGCCGATGAGAACCACTGCGAAAATCGTGTCTGAAAGCTTCATCGGGAATCATTCCAAGCCAGCAAACACAGTCACCCAGTTTCCAGCAACCGCCACGCGCGCAGCGCCTCAGTCGCTCCCCAAGCTTGCGCGTCGCAGCCGCGTTGCGTGTGCGGGGCGTCGCCGTCCACGACTTCCGGGACGTGGCCGAGGCAGCCTTCGGCGAGCAACCGCTCCACGCTGCCGAGATATGCCCGCGCGGCGGCGACGGCGTCCGGCGCGAAATCATACGCCTGCGCCAGCGCCTCGCAGAAAACCGGGAAGGTCCACGTCCACGCGGTGCCGTTGTGATAGGCGGGCTTGCGGCGCGTGTCTTCGTCGCCTTCGTAATGGCCCCAGTAAGGATTCGCCGGATCATTGAGCAAGTGGCCGTCTCCAGCGCGGATGGGCAGGGGCAGCTTGACGGGCAATGGCGCAAGCGACCGCAACGCGCCGGGCACCACGAGCCATCGGCGCGCGGCTTCCACGGTGCGGCGGGCGCGCTCGCCATGCACCAGACCGAGGCTGATGGCGAAGAGGCAATTGCTCCGCAGCGCGTCGTCGGGCGTGGCTTGCGCGGCGGAAACGCCGGGGCGGGCGACCAGCACGTCGGCGAACCAGCCTTGCTCCTCCAGCCAGAAGTATTTCTCCAGCGAAGCCAGCGCGCGGTCGGCCAGCGCCTGCCAGCTTTCGCCAACAGCG